>CAYXOS010000087.1:0-11134 GCA_964467115.1 uncultured Sedimenticola sp. | reverse complement strand
ACAATCCCGTGATAGACAGGGATGGATTTAGACCCAATGTGGGCATCATACTGGTGAACGACAACAAGCGGCTGTTCTGGGGGCGTCGTATTGGTCAGGATGCTTGGCAATTTCCCCAAGGCGGTATCCAGGAAGGGGAATCGGCAGAAGAAGCCATGTTTCGGGAGCTTGAAGAAGAAGTGGGTCTCAAGCCTCAGCATGTCAAGATTCTAGGCAGCACCAAACGCTGGCTGCGCTATCGTTTACCCAAGAAATTTATTCGACGCAATACCCAGCCGTTATGTATTGGACAAAAGCAACGTTGGTTTTTATTGCAAGTCGTTTGCGATGAAAGCGGATTTTGTCTCGACAGTTCCGAGAAACCCGAATTTGATGATTGGTGCTGGGTGCAATACTGGCATCCGGTGAAGGAAGTGATCTATTTCAAGCGCAAAGTGTATCAACGTGCACTGGAAGAATTGGCACCCTTACTGTTTCCCGATGCGCGTCCTGCACCGCGTAGTCGTTCCAACTATCTACGTCAACAACGTCGATAGCCCTTTGAGGAGTGCTGGTTATTTCAAGAGCCCGCATTCGCTGGCGGAACGGGTGGATAGCATTCGTCGAGAGGAATAGAGAGTCCGTTTTCCAGCACCACGCGGGCGTGATGGCGTTTGAACTCTCGGGGGGATGATAACCCGCAGGCATGAGCAATCATGCCCACTTCATAGGCCATATTTCGAACATAGGCAGCAACCCTGCCTGCTTTCAGTTCCACATCCAATCCTTGTTGAAGTTTTTTGTCGTGGGTTGTAATTCCTGTAGGACAGGTGTTTTTATTGCATTGCAACGCCTGAATGCAGCCCAGGGTAAACATGAATCCGCGTGCAGAGACGATAAAATCTGTGCCTACACACAGCGCCCAGCTGATATCGGATGGATTCACCAGTTTGCCGGAAGCAATGACCTTGATGCGCTCTCTCAATCCATATTCATTCAGTTTGTCGATGAGCAAGGGCAGGCTTTCCTTCAGCGGCAGACCGACGGCATCGATCAGGGGCATTGGGGCTGCACCTGTTCCGCCTTCAGCGCCATCCAGGGTAATGAAGTCCGGGGCATAGTTTTCACCTTTTTCCTTGATCAGTGAAAACAACTCATCGAGCCAATGTTTGTGCCCAATCACGGTTTTGAAACCTACGGGTTTTCCTGTGACCTTGCGGATGTGGAGTAGCATATTCAGCAGATCCTCGTTGTTGCCAATATCCGGGTGGCGATTGGGGCTGATGGATGCACATCCTTCTTTGATGCCGCGAATATCAGCGATTTCACGGGTGACCTTACTGGCGGGTAAGATGCCGCCCTTTCCAGGCTTTGCTCCCTGACTGAGCTTGATTTCAAACATCTTTACCTGTTCATGAGCAGCGATGCTTACCAGTTTTCCATCATCCAGGTGCCCATCCAGATCTCGGGCGCCGTATTTTGCCGTGCCGATTTGAAATACCAGATCACAGCCACCCTGAAGATGCCAGAGGGACAAACCGCCTTCCCCGGTATTCATCCAGATACCTGCCTGCTTTGCTCCGTGAGACAGCGCCAATACCGCGGGTTTGGAAAGCGCCCCGTAGCTCATGCCAGAAATATTGAAAAAAGAAGGCGCAATGTAGGGGGTTCGGCATCCTTTGCCAATGCAGATTGGGATGGCAGGAGTGGTATTTTCACCCAAGGTGGGATACGGGGTGTTGACGAACAGGATACTGCCAGGGGTACGATTGTCCCGGGTGGAGCCAAAAGCCACGGTGTTGTTCAGGTCTTTGGCAGCTCGGTAGATCCAGGTTCGTTGGGCGCGATTGAAAGGCAGTTCTTCTCGATCCATGGCAAAGAAGTATTGCCGGAAGAAACCACCGAGCTTTTCAAATAGATAACGAAAACGACCAATGACAGGATAGTTGCGTCGAACAGCATGTCGGGTTTGGGTAATGTCGGCAACAAAGGTAATGATCATCCAAAGAACGATGAGTCCCAAAAGGAAGATAAAAAAAGCGGACATGATTTCCAGGGCGGTGATCAACCAGTGATTTCCGTTTGCAATGTCTGTGGGCATCTTGATTCCTGTCAAAGTTATGAGTGGTTTCAGTCAAGCAGACCGGAAAAGCGCTTGGTCTATGACAAGTTGTAGTACAGAATGAAGCAACGCACAAATAACCGGGATAAATTTGATGACCACGAAAAAAGTAACCCTGGATGGAAATCAGGCAGCCGCGCATGTTGCCCATAAAACCAATGAAGTGATTGCCATCTACCCCATCACACCGGCATCTCCCATGGGTGAGTTGTCGGATGAATGGTCGGCGCAAGGTAAGAAGAATATCTGGGGTGGTGTGCCAGAAATCATCGAGATGCAAAGTGAGGCGGGAGCCGCAGGAACCGTACACGGTGCGGTGCAGGCAGGTGCCTTGACCACCACCTTTACCGCATCACAGGGCTTGTTGCTGATGATTCCCAATATGTACAAGATTGCGGGAGAATTGTCGCCGGTAGTGATTCATGTGGCTGCCCGATCCCTGGCTGCCCAGGCATTGTCTATATTTGGTGATCATTCAGACGTAATGGCAACCCGTGCTACGGGCTTTGCCATGCTGGCGTCTGCGTCAGTGCAGGAAGCCATGGACATGGCATTGATTTCCCAGGCAGCGACCCTGAAAGGTAGCGTGCCTTTTGTGCATTTCTTTGATGGTTTTCGTACATCCCATGAATTGATGAAAGTAGAACTTGTCGATGATGAAGTAATTCGCAGCATGATCGAAAATGCGTATCTGGTTTCTCATCGAGGGCGGGCATTGACGCCTGATAAACCCGTGCTGCGGGGCACTTCACAAAATCCCGATGTGTATTTTCAGGGAAGAGAAACGGTGAACCCCTGGTATGAAAAGCTGCCTCTGGTGGTACAGGAATGCATGGATCAGTTTGCCCAGCTGACGGGGCGGCAATACCGTTTGTACGATTATTTTGGTGCCACGGATGCGCAACGAGTAGTAGTACTCATGGGTTCCGGGGCAGAAGCTGTTGAAGAAACTGTTGAGCACTTGCTGAGCACCGGAGAGAAGGTGGGGCTATTGCGAGTGCGCTTGTATCGACCTTTTTCAGTGGAGCATTTGCTCGCTGCATTGCCAGGTTCAGTAACTTCTATTGCCGTGCTGGATCGCTGTAAAGAACCGGGCGCATCAGGTGAGCCTTTGTATAAAGATGTGGTTACCGCATTTGCTGAGCATTTGGCAGCCGGGGGTGACAAGTTTGGTGCCATGCCAAAAATCGTGGGTGGGCGCTATGGTTTGTCATCCAAAGAGTTCACGCCAGGCATGATTCGAGCGGTATTTGACAATCTTTCTCAAGATAAACCCAAGAACCAATTTACTATTGGCATCCATGATGATGTCTCACACACCAGCCTGGAATGGGACGACAGTGCACGCAATGCCGACATGCAAGGTGTTATCCAATGCCTGTTTTATGGTTTGGGATCAGATGGTACGGTGAGTGCCAACAAAAACACCCTCAAGATCATTGGTGAAGAGACAGATCAGTTCGTGCAGGGCTATTTTGTTTACGACTCCAAGAAGGCAGGCGCGGTTACAGTTTCCCATCTACGTTTCAGCCCACGTCCCATTCGCGCCAGTTATTTGATCGAAGATGGTGAGGCGAGTTTTATTGGTTGTCATCAACCGCAATTTGTCCAACGCTTCAATTTGCTGGAAAAGGCAGCACCTGGTGCAGTTTTTCTGCTGAATACCGCTGATACTCCGGAGCAGGTATGGCAAACCCTGCCACAAGTCATGCAGCAAACCATATTGGACAAGGGTATCAAACTGTGGGTGATCGATGCTTATGCTGTTGCCAGGGAAACCGGCATGGGGCGGCGCATCAATACCATTATGCAGACCTGTTTCTTTGCTATATCCGGTGTCTTGCCACGGGATGAAGCGATTGAAAAAATCAAGGCTGCGGTGGAAAAGACCTATGGACGTAAAGGGCGCAAGATCGTGCAGCGTAACTTTGATGCCATCGATGCTTCCCTGGCGGCATTGCATGAAGTGGCTTTGCCAACCCAGGCGGACAGCAACATCGCGTTTCAACCACCCGTGCCAGAACATGCGCCAGATTTTGTGCGTAAGATTACAGCCACATTGATTGCCGGTAAGGGCGATGAATTGCCCGTGAGCGCGATTCCCGCAGACGGTTCCTGGCCACTGGGAACAGCCGCCTGGGAAAAACGCAGTATCGCTTTGGAGCTACCCAAATGGGATGCTGAGCTGTGTATCGAATGTGGCAAATGTCCTTTTGTCTGTCCCCATTCCGCGATTCGCTCCAAGGTCTTTACTGAAGATGATTTGAAAGATGCGCCCGATGGTTTTCTATCCAGAGCGATGAAGGGCAAGGAATTTTCGGGATTGCGGGTGGCATATCAGGTGGCTCCGGATGATTGTACCGGCTGCGGTATCTGTGCGGATGTTTGTCCTGCACGAGACAAGAGCAATGCCAGTCACAAATCCCTGGATATGGTTCCCAAGGATGAGATCATCGAGCAGGATCGCCTTAACTGGGCATTTTTTGAACAGCTCCCGGAATATGATCGGGAAAAGATTGCCTGGCCAAAGATGAAATCTGCCATGCTCTCAGAGCCATTGTTCGAGTTTTCTGGTGCTTGCCTCGGCTGTGGAGAAACGCCTTATATTCGTCTCACAACCCAAATGTTCGGTGATCGCATGATTGTGGCAAATGCCACGGGTTGCTCATCGATTTACGGTGGCAACTTGCCAACTACGCCCTACACCACCAACCCGGAGGGCAGGGGACCTGCCTGGTCAAATTCCTTGTTTGAAGACAATGCCGAATTCGGTCTGGGTTTTCGTCTGGCTGTTGATCAACATCGTCATCAGGCTGAAGTATTGCTGGCAGAGCTGGGGGATGCCCTCGATACCCAATTGGTACGAGACATACTTGGTGCAGATCAATCTGACGAACCCGGGATATTCCAGCAACGCCAGCGGGTAGCCGAGCTCAAGAAACAACTGCAGAGTATGGATAGAGACAAGGCGCGACGCTTGTTGTCCATTGCAGACTATCTGGTGAAAAAGAGTGTCTGGATCTTTGGCGGCGATGGTTGGGCGTATGATATTGGTTTTGGTGGGGTGGATCACGCTCTGGCTTCTGGAAAAGATATCAACCTGCTGGTGTTGGATACGGAAGTTTATTCCAATACGGGAGGGCAGACCTCCAAGGCAACCCCCCGCGGAGCCGTTGCCAAATTCTCAGCGGGCGGAAAAGCCGCGCCCAAAAAAGATTTAGGGATGATTGCCATGGCATACGAAAATGTCTATGTGGCATCGGTGTCCTCCGGGGCAAAAGATGTACATACGCTCAAAGCCATCATGGAGGCAGAATCTTACCCGGGACCATCCATTATCCTGGCTTATTCCCCCTGTATTGCCCATGGGGTAGACTTGAGCAACAACCTGCGGCAGCAGAAATTGGCGGTGAACAGTGGCCACTGGCCCTTGTACCGCTACGACCCCCGACGGCGGGAGAAAGGGCTGAATCCCTTGCAGCTGGATTACAAGAAACCCAGTATTCCGCTCAAAGACTACTATCAGACCGAGGCGCGTTTCGCCATGTTATGGCGCAGTCATCCCCAGGATGCGGAAATGTTTTTATCCATGCAGCAAGATGCCGTCATGGCACGCTACCATCATCTGCAACAACTGGCGGCATTGTCCATTGAAGACAAAGGAGAGGAGGGCGCATCATGAATCTGGAAACCACTTATCTGGGATTGAAACTGAAGAATCCCCTGGTGCCATCGGCATCGCCCTTGAGTCGCGATCTGGATACGGCAAAACGTCTGGAAGATGCCGGTGCAGCCGCTTTGGTCATGTATTCACTGTTTGAAGAAGAGATACTGGCTGAAGAAGAACAACTCACCGGCTTAATGGACTTTCAGGATCTCGGGCATGGCGAAGCGGATACCTATTTGCCTCTGTCACCGGAATATCAGACTGGCTTGGATGAATACCTGGAACAATTGCACACCTTGAAGTCCAATCTGGATATTCCGCTCATTGCCAGCCTCAACGGCGCAACGGAAAGCGGTTGGGTAGAACATGGAAAAGAACTGGAGCAGGCAGGTGCCGATGCCCTGGAGTTGAATCTGTATTTTCTGCCCACGGCTGAAGATTCTGCGGATGTGATCGAGAACCGCTACCTGAATATCCTCAGACAGTTGAAGAGCCAGGTACAAATCCCGGTAACGGTCAAACTGTCACCTTACTTTACTTCTCTGGGGCATTTTGTGCGGCAGCTCGAAACTGCCGGGGCAGATGGCGTGGTGCTGTTCAATCGTTTCTATCAACCTGAAATGAATCTTGATACCCTGGAAGTACAGCCGGAACTGCATCTTTCCCATCCTTATGAGGCGCTGTTGAGAATGCATTGGATAGCACGTCTGTATGACAAAGTGGATTTATCTCTCGCTGCAACGGGTGGCGTGCATTCCGCGCCTGAGGCAATCAAAATGTTGTTGGCTGGTGCCAGTGTGGTACATATGTGTGCGGTATTGCTGAAACAGGGGCCTGAAGCCTTGAGCACTATATTGACTGATATGACAGCCTGGATGGAAGAAAAGGAATATGAGTCTGTTTACCAAATGATGGGAAGTGCCTGCCAGGTGAATGCCATTGACCCTGAAGCCTGGGACAGGATGAACTATATCAAGACTTTGCGAGGTTGAATGGCGTTTTCCTGAATTCATAGGCCTGCCATGAGCTATCTGCTGAGCAAGTTGTTGCCGCTGTTTGTCTATCCTTTGGGCTCATCCTTGCTGCTGTCACTGCTTGCTTTTATCGGTTGGCGGCGCTGGCAGCGTGGTGCCAGGGTCGTGCTCGGGGTGGCAGTATTGTGGTTGTGGGTGGCTTCCAGCCCCTGGTTTTCTCAGTGGTTGATGGGAACCTTGGAAAAACAGTTTCCTCCAGTATCCCTGTCCCAGCTGCCGGCGGCTGATGTAATTGTGCTGTTGGGAGGGATGACGTCAGGGGTGATTCCCGGAACAAACAGGGTGGATTTGTCGGATAGCGTAGACCGGTTGTTGTTTGCACGAGAACTTTATCTGGCAGGAAAAGCGCCATTGATTCTGCTCAGTGGCGGTAATGCGAAAGAATATGAGGCAGAAGCGGTATCCATGCGAAAGATTCTGGTTTCCCTCGGTGTTCCTGCTACTGCATTGCTTCTTGAAGATGGCAGTCGCAATACCCATCAAAATGCGCAGTTTTCCCTGCCTATTCTGCATTCACTGAAGGCGAGGCGTATTCTGTTGGTCACATCCGCCTACCATATGCGGCGAGCAATAAATGAATTTGAATCTTCAGAAAGTAAAATTGAAATAGCCGCTGCAGCGACAGATTACCAACGTACCAATAAGCCGTACACCTTATTATATTGGCTACCTCAGGCTGCTGCTTTGCAGGTGAGTACTCGCGCAATTAAGGAATATCTGGGGCAGGCATTTCAATACCTGCGCCATTTGTAGTTTTCTGTCTTTCTATCAATCCATGATTGATATCCATGCAATCAACAGACTTTTCTGTGGGTTATGCTAACCTGATTCAAGTCAATATATGCTTTTATTGATGCTGCTATTAATGGTAGTATTGAGATCGTCAGTAATCCTGAAAATGAGAACTACGTCAAAAAAAAGAAGAGTTACTGACTGGCTTGAGTCTCGTTCCAGGCTCATTTCCTCAGGCGTTTGGGAGGAAAAGGGAGAATATTCGGCAGTGAAGCATTCATCGCTTAACTTACTGGTCTAAATTAAATGTTTATGAATATACGGCGTCCTAACACCCATCTTTCATCGGTTAGCTTCAACCAGTTTTCCCGACGAATGCAATATTTCAGTTCGACTTCTTTATCAGTTATGTTCAAAGCACTGCTTTTCGTACTGATAAGTTTATTGGGTATTGCTAGTTCTCAGCTTTGGGCAGCAGCAGCAGGATATGGCACTTATTACATTCCCGGTAGTGAAGATGAACTTTCTTTTGTTCTCAATGACCTTGAAGCCAGTGGTACAACCAACACCCATGCCGTTATCAGTTTGACTGCATGGCAGGGTAGCACCACAGTGTGTTATGACCACTGGGAAGATGGTTACGATGCAGATCCAACCAATCAGGCGACCTGTGATGAGCTGGTTACCTTGACAGCTGCATCACCACAACATACCTTTGAATCGACCAATATTACGGTGCCTCGCGTTACGCAGCCATCCTGTAACGGCGTTGCTGTGTGCCCTTATGATGGACGAGATCGATTGTTTACCATCGGCGGGGCGGTTACTGTCAGCCGCTTCTCCTGGCTTCAAGGGGTTGGCGTCATTCAAGCGCTGTCTTGGGAGGTTTATCCAGTTACCCCTCAATTGACCACATATATTCTGCCTTTTGGTGAAGATCTGGCAGCAAATAATCCACCTAATTTGCAGGATTTTGAACGGGTTTACGCCCTGATTCAGGGTACCACTGATGGTACGTCTATCACTATTAAGGATTCAGCAGGAGCGACCTTGGTAAGTGGAATTACTTTGAATAAAGGGGATGTGTATCGACTGGATAGAACAAAGGTTCCCGGAGCGACGCTGGATACCGGGACGCGAATAGAAGCCTCTCAAACCGTGCAGGTGCAATATATCATTGGAGATGCCAATGCTGCAGGTGGTTGGGAATTGCGTGGTTTGTCGGCTTTCCCCCGGGGATTCTGGAGCAAGGAATACTATGCGACAGTGCCTGGGTTTGGTAGACCTACGGAAATCTATATTCATAATCCCCATCCAGCTATTTTAACTGTTGATTGGGAGTTTACTGGGAGCAATGGAAGCTTCACGGTGCCTGCTAATGCTACAGTGGCCTTCAGTCAGGCGACAGCAACTGCTATCCCTGCCGGTACAGCTGTGTACCTGAAAGGTTCTGATGTGTTTTGGGGGATATCTTCCATCGATTCTACTAATGCAACTTGGGACTGGGCCTACAGCCTAGTGCCAGTGCAGTTGCTTACTCAAGAACACCACATGGCATATGCACCGGGGTCAGTTCCATCGGGGCAGCCAAGTTATTCTGGCGTTTTTCTGGCGTCAGCTCAAGATGCCATTCAGGTTTTTGTGGATTATAACAATGATGGTGTCGTGGATGACACTTATAACCTGAAGCGTTTGCAAAGCCAGTATATTTTCGATCATTTGAACCTTAATGGAGGATCGATGACCGGAGCGCATATTTGGGCGACAGGACCTTATGTGGCGGCTTATGGAGAAAACCCGGACAATGCCTCCACGGGAAGTCCGGGACTGGATGCAGGTTATACCCTGCTTCCCAGTATTGATACGGATATCGTGTTGATTGCAGACAAGGCAACGAATCCCACAATTGTTTCGACAGCATCCGGTTCCACGGCAACTTATACTCTTACTATCAATACTCAGGGTTACTCTGTAGATAATATCAGCGTACAGGATTTCCTTCCCTCAGGCTGGCAATATGTTACTGGTAGTAGCATCATCACAAAAGCGGATTTGGCCACAGTGAATGGCGCATCGGCAGATCCTGTTGGCACCACCGGCACCTTGAGTTGGACTGCTACCCAACTGGGAAGCATGGCCGCAAATCAGACTATTACCATTGAATACACTGCTCAGACCACTCAGGTATTTAATGTGGGCGATGTTACAGAAAACCGCTTTGAAGCAACCGGAACTCGCACCGTAAATGGCGTGACGGAAACTTTTGTCGCCAGTGATTTTGTTTTCAATACCTTTGGTGAGCTGCAGATGCAGAAAACCAGCAGCGGTATCGATCCCCTTAGCCCAGGAGATCAGTTTACTTATACCGTGACGGTGACCAATCCCGCGGGTTCTGGAGTAACCTACTCCAATGTGGCTATTTATGATCCTATTCCTGATGGGGTTGCTTATGTGAGCAGTTCCGGTCAGGTTGCTGCGCCGCAGATGGCTTTTATTGGGGATTATTTTAATACCCAAAGTTATGCGAATAGTGATGGGACTGTGGCGTGGAATGGATCATGGACAGAGATTGATAATGGTGTTGCTGATGGTCCTGCTGCTGGTGGTATTCAGGTCGTGGGGGGGAAATTACAGATTGGAAATGGTGCTGTGGCACCTTGGAGTAATTCACGAGTGTATAGAAATTTTGACTTGGTGGGTTACACCTCAGCTAGGTTGAGTTATGACTATAGCGATAATGGTGCAGTCGGCGCTGCAGATGTGGTAGATGTTTGGGTGTACAGCGCTACTACTGGTTGGAATAAGGTTGCTACACATAGCGGTGTAGGAAGTGGAAGCATGACCTATGATCTGGCAAGTTACATTGGTCAAACGGGTGTTCAAATATCCATTGAGGTGGCGCAAAATATTGAGGCAGGTAAATACCGCTATATCGATAACGTACGCATTACAACAAACCAGGTAACAGGTGCCACAAGCACTTTGCCTTCCCATAATCCACCCGGGTTTGTTACGAATGCTGATCTCTATCAGTTGCCGCCGGGACAGTCCATTACCCTGACCTTCGATGTCACTGTCGATGATCCATTGGCGACGGGTATTAACTCCATTACCAATCTGGCATCCATGACAACCGCCCAGACACCGGTGCCCTTGACGGATACAGCCACCAACACGGTGTTGAACCCCAGTGCTCAAACCGGAACTGTCGGTGATCGTATTTGGCTGGATACGGATGGTGACGGCATTCTGGATGTGGGCGAGCCCGGTCTGGGCAACGTGACCTTGACCTTGAAAGATCAGTTTGGCACGCCGATCGCTACCACCACCTCGGACAGCAATGGATTTTACAGCTTTACGGGTGTGGCAGCGGGCACAGGCTATTATGTTGAAGCGACCTCGGGGGTACCTGCGGGTTTGCAACAATCAGCGCCTGCGGGGCATTCAGATAATCGAACCAATAATTTTAATCTGGCTGCGGGGCAGAACTATATAGATGCTGATCTGGCGTACACTTCCGCAGCGGGCGCAGCCTCTCTCGGTGATCGCGTGTGGAGTGATGCCGATGGTGATGGCATTCAGGATGCGGGTGAGCCAGGC
>CAYXOS010000086.1:10019-11380 GCA_964467115.1 uncultured Sedimenticola sp. | reverse complement strand
TGTTGCCACCGAGGGATTTTAAGTCCCTTGCGTCTACCAATTTCGCCACCTGGGCATGACTTTTTCAGGCAGCAGGATTCTAGCATATCAATTCGACTCCGGGGAAAATCAAATTTTTCACCTGGGGATGCTCTGATCTTTTCTGAGTGGAATAGTGAGCGAGGAGATGCCCGAAAAATAGTGCCAACACCTGAAAGATACGACTATCCTTATGAGACAGTAGCCGCCTCATTTTTTTGAGCGTCGTTGACTAAAACGGCCACAATGACCAGCCCTTATCAAGATTCTTCTCACAGCCTTTGAGTTGCGCCGCATAGGTTTTGGATTGTCTCCCTACTTTCTCCGCAACCTTTATCAACCAGGATTTTCGTTTGTAGCTACGGCTTCGATATCCCCCATGCCCTTCGTGATAAGCCAGATATTGGTGCTTGGCATCCCATTTGGAGATTCCCAGGCTGCTATGGCTAATGTCGGTATACCAGCCAACAAAATCAATGGCATCTGCGAAATCATCACGATCCGCTCCGCGATTTCCGGTCTTTTGCCGGTACCAGTCCCAGGTATCATCTTTTGCCTGTGGGTAGCCATAGGCTGAAGATGGTCTTTTCCAGGGAATAACACCCAGTAGTTTGCCTCGTGGCGGCTGGGCATCATCACGGAATGCGGATTCCTGTCTGATAATCGCCATCATCACATGTACGGGTGTTCCCCAACGCTTCTCGGCGGCTTTGGCTTGTTTGAACCAATCATCTTTCTCCTGAAAAATAGAACACAGGTTGTTGATGTTGCTTGGTGGTGAAGTTGCACATCCAGCCAAGAACAAAAGCAGGAACAAGAGCGGCGCAATGCGATACATTTCAGCGCTCACGTTGGCGATAGCGGCTCAGTTCATTACTCAACCATGCTTCGCCGGTGATGGTTTCACCATTACAGGTAGCGTGATACTTCTTTCCAGTGATACTGCTTTGGGTAGCGGCATAGCGAATAAAATCTTCTGTATTTTTTACACGCTTCTTGATGTGGCTATATTTTCTGGAGATATGCGCCCTGGCTTGGTGCGAACTATACAGTTTTCCATTGCGTTCAAAGGTGCACTGAGATTGTTCCACAAATTGCAATAAATGCCCGATCTCTTCATCGGTGGAAGCAGCATGCAGGCTTCCCCAAGCACTGCAATACAGTAGTAGAGCAAGGAAGATGTTTTTTTTCATTATTGACGCCAATCATCAAAACCGTGGGCTCGGCATTGCTACTGTCACGCACCAGAGCCGATCATATTTTTTCTGAGGTTGTTTTCTCAGAAACTGGCGCCAGTATATACGAGAGACAGATCAGACATCCATCTTCATGGCTTGATTGCA
>CAYXOS010000086.1:0-9919 GCA_964467115.1 uncultured Sedimenticola sp. | reverse complement strand
TGTTGAAAAAGTCCTTCCATGGACTTTTCAACCACGGAGGTTCCAAAAGCACTATTTCCTGCTCATAGCACCGTAATGCCGGAGTGATACCAAAGCACCGAGTGAAAGCAAGGTCACCAATAACAACCAGCTCCAGAAACTACGCAAAGGCACGGGCATTCCTGGATTAGTTGCCACTGCAAGAGCGATGTTGTTGAAGAATACAGGAGCATCGGCACGCTCAACAATCAGCGTCTTGTAGTATGGGTTGGCGCTACATGCGACGTCCATGAGAACACCGGAACTCAGGTTCTCGTCTGCTCCCAGAATCAAGGGCAAGGGGCCATCCTCGACTATCAGACTGCCTTTGTCCTGACAACTGACATCGGGCATATAACCTGCTGGCGGAGTGAAACTTTGCACACAGGTTGCGGTATCGTTGGCTCCAAGGCCAGTTACCAGATACTGGTAATAACCGTTGCTGCCATTGCGCCCACTGACAAAACTGACTGTACCTCGGTCACAACGGACACTGACTTTTCCTCCAGGTACGATATTTCCTGTAGCACTGTCAAAGAAATAGCCAGTTGGATCGTAGTCCAGCTTGTCGACCAGGGTGTCACCGTCTCTATCAGTGTCACCTTCAAGCAAGTCGATAACGCCATCGCCATCCGTATCAATATCATCATCTTCATTGATTGCGGAAACATCTTGTGGATCTACCCCCGCAAAATGAAGGTCTGAACTGACCACTGGCGCAATGACCACAGACCAGGGTTGGTCGCCATCGTCAGCATTGTCATTGACACCTGTCAGTGTCACTTGATGAGGCTCATTCCAGTTGGTATCGGTAATGGTCATGCTGACCGGGGATACCAGCCCTTCCCCAACATCGCTGCTGGCAAAACTAACCACCACTTGTTTACCCTGGGCAGGTGCTCTATCCAGACGCACACTAAAGCGGGCTTGGGAACCAGATTCATTGGTAATCAGGTTGGTAATGGGCTCAATCTTGATTCTCAAATCACCATCATCTTTATTCAGCACATCGATGACATTACCGTGGACTTTCTTAAACGCCTCATCGGTGGAATCCGCCGCTACGTTGACACCAAGCTGATAAGTCTGATCACCATCATCTTCGATATCATTGACGCCTGTAACAGTCGCGGTTTTCGCACTGTTCCAATCAGTCCCATCGAACAACAGTTCTGAGACAGAGACGCGTCCCTCAGTGGCATCCCCCACTCTAAGGCTGATCTTGACCTGCCCCAGGGGACGTGCTGCCAGCTTTACTGTGAAGTTGGCGCTGGTACCTGTTTCGGAGGTTTGCAGATTGGTGGCACTGATAACCAAACCTGCGCTATCGTCATCGAGATTTATGAGTTCCACATCCTGAGGGTTCAACCCGGCATAAGCGGCATCACTACTACTGGCGGCTGAGGTGATCACTTGATAGGTCTGATCGCCATCCACCAACAATTCATCTCTACCCGTCACCGTCACCTGATGCGGTTGATCCCAGTCTGCCGGCAGTATTTGCACACTCGAGGCTGATAGAGTTGCCTCAGAGGTATCAGACAAGTTGAGTCCGACAGTAACCGGATTCAGAGGCATACTTGCCAGGGAAATACCGAATACAGTTGAAGTACCGTCTTCTGCTGTGGAGAGCCCCGTTACCGGGCTCACCAGAATATCAGCCACATCATCATCGATGCGTGTGAAGTTCACATCGGATACGTTCATATTGTTGTAGTCAGCATCTCCCGTAGAGGTGGCATTTGCCGTTACTACGGTGAAGCTTTTGTTTCCATCTGCCTTTACATCATCAACAGCGCGCACACTCACGGTTCGTAGTTGATCCCAGCTGGCAGGATCGAACACCACCACACCAGATCCAACAATACTTCCCAGAGTTGTATCTGAGCTATTGACAGCAATCTGTACTTGATCTTTTGGACGAGTGGCAAGGGCAATTTCAAAACTGCCCAACCCATCGGGTTCGGTAACTTGCCCGCCTGCAACAGGAGTAACTGTGATAGCAGGAACATCATCATCGACTACCGTAACCACCGGGTCAGCCGGGTCAAAACCACCAAACCCTGGCACACTCGGATCGATGGGAAGAACACGGATGGACACGGGCTGATTACCGTCATGATCCGGGTCATCGACCGCTGTTACTGTTAATACTTGTGCACTCGCCCAGTTGACAGGAGTAAACAACAAAGAAGCTTGTGATACAACGACTTCACTGGTATCACTGCTTTCAAACATCAGAGTGACATTGGTCTGGGGCTGTTTATCCAGTGCAACTTGATAATCAACGCTGCCACCTGCCTCGCCAATGTTTTCGGTGCCTACGGCGATCATCTGTACCCCTGGCACATCATTGTCCTGATTGCTGAGACTCACCGTCAAAGGTTGAAGCTGATTGTATTGAGTGTCACCTGAGGCACTGAGTTGTACCGCATAGTTCTGTACACCATCCACAATGGCATCATCCACACCCTGAATAGCCAGGTTTTGTGCCACATTCCAATTCGCTGCTGTGAATGAGAGACTGGATTGGGTGGGTTGCCCCTCATCTGTACTTTGACTCGTCACCGCAACGGTAATATTGCTGGTTGGCTCGGCAGTCAGGGCAACAGAATATTGCGCCGTACTACCGCCCTCAGCGGTTTCCTCTGCAGTTAGTGCCACCACTTGCAGATTCGACTCATCATCATCCAGATTACTGGCATTCAAATCGGGAATGGTGACACTGGTAACCGTGGTTCCATAACCCGTGGTTTCGCCCGTAGCTGCAATGTCAGTAATAATCGTATAAGCCTGGTTACCGTCATCGAGGTCATCATTCACCCCTGACAAGATAACCGTCTGTGGCAGATCCCATGTCAGCTCATCAAAAACCAGATCCACGGAACCCAATCCGGCAAAAACACCTTCTGCTACATTGCTGCTCGACAAGGAAACAGTCACCGGACATTGCCCAACAACAACGATCTTGTCTTCCTCTTTACTGCTTAAACCACCTCCACCACCACAAACAGGTTGAGATGTCAGAACAACACTGATAGTCGCTGTAGTTCCATCTTCACCAGTGACAATATCTACAGCAGGCGAAATTGCCACCCCCGCCGTATCATCATCACTGACCACGGCGACGATAAACTGGGATCCCCCTTGATTTGATGCCCACAAATTATTGTAGAATCCATCCGCACTGGTTGGTGATTGATAGTCAAGATAGAAGTCATGGGAACCATCTGCCAGATTATTGTCAACACCCTGAGCAGTAACTGTTTGCGCCACATTCCAGTTCAAAGGAGTAAATACCAGTTGATTGGGAGAATAGGTCGCCACGCAAGGAGAAAAACGGCAACTCAAGTCGATGGTCACATTTGCTGTTGGCTCAGAGGTCAGCTGGATTCCATATACACCCGTGGTACCACCCGCTGGGTTTTCTGAAAACACGCTTCCGGTTGCCGGACTGGCAATAACACCTGCGACATCATTATCAACCACCGCTGTTTGAAACGGCGGAGCCGTCATGGCATTGAAACCCGCTTCGTTACTGAAAGATGAAAAAACAAAATCTGTAGATAACTCAGGTAGCCCTTCCTGAATCAAATCATCAAATGCCGCTATATTCACTTGCTGGGGTTGATCCCAGTTGGCGGCAGTAAATGTCAGGCTGACTGGCACGCCAACACCCGCGCCCAAATCCACCTCATTGTTTTGCGGTATGACATCCACCTGAACACTGGTTTGAGGCTGGGCACTCAGTGAGACCTGGAAGCTGTCCGTCGTGCCACTTTCAGATACACTCAGACCATCACCTGTATCGACCAAAGGCATGGCAACAATCAGTTGGGCGGTTTGTGCCACTTGTCGGCCATGACCATCATCAGCAACAACTTCAATAGTGCCCGTGAAGGGCTGATCCACTTGCCCTTGTACGCGTCCATTGGCGTTCAAACTAAGAAATGAGGGTAACCCCGATACTGAAATGTTCAATGTCTGACCGTCAGGATCAGTAAAAAACGGCGCCAGATCGAGGTCGACATTCTGTCCCCAGTGCAAGTACTGATCTCCAAGGTTAGAAGCAATCTGGGGAGCAAGGTTGGGATCCAGCGCTACCGATTGCAAAGGGAATTGCTGAAATCCACCCAGTTCACGAACAGGGGTAGTAAACAGTGGCACGTTGATTTGTATATGCCCATGATTTATACCATCCAATACCGGGCCGTCATTGTATGTAATGGCATTCCACCCAAGGCGGGGCAAACATAATTTTCCCAAGAGAGGGAAAGAGAAGCAACGCTCATTGAAAATTGTCCACGATGGCGTATCAATCGCTACTTGCCAGATCTTATAATCCATCGCTCTCTCATTTATCAGCAAGGCGCTTGCCTGAAAGCCGTTGACTTGGAAAGCCGTGGCATTGATGCCGATAGCCTGGGTGTCCTGAGAGTCAGTCAAGAGACGTAATTTGTTACCTACCTGCATTTCCATCTGCTGACTGAAGCCTGCATTGACAACGCTTCCATTCAAATCCACCTCTTCCCAGTTCAAGGCTCGCCCAAAATCCACGTTCATCCTGAACTGGGGCTCAAATTCTGATGTTTGTTGCAAGGTGCTATTGACCTTGACCAGAGCTTGAATAGGTTTGAGATTGATTGATCCTGAGGACTGAAATCCCTTCACAAGCGTTTTGGCTTTTCCTATCTTCAAAAACCGCAGCAGCCACTCTTCCGCCTTAACATTAATGCTAATAAAGTTGTCTTCACTAACAACCTTCACTTTGTTCCCCGAGAAAGTTGCAGGATTTGGCTGCAAAACAGGCATGGCAATATGCCCATACGTCGCCAGCAAAAAACCAAAAATACCGGCGGCATTTGGCGCAAAAGTATCATCCAGCACCAAATAGGGAGGAACCCATACTTCTCCACCACCAGAATTGCTGAAATCAAGCAGTTCGTATGATTCACAGTTATCGATACAGCCTTCGGCAGTGCCATACCCTTCGGCATCACCCCCCATAGCAAATTTTATCTCCCAGTTCGGGAAGTAAGTATCCACTGCAACACCGTTACGAGGTTGAAAACTGGTCTGCAGTTCGACAACATCACCGGGGTTATAGGCATCCACATCGGGTGCTTGAATGGTAACTGATACGGGATAGCTGACATCCACATCCCCTGTCCTGGCTCTGACACCGATTTTGGACCACATCCCGCCCCGGACATAACCTGATACCTTACCGCCAAAGCTATAGCAAACATTGTCAGTAACCGCTCGAAATGCCGCTGCGACAGTCGAACCAAAGTAATCATTGATATAGTCATCAAGACAAAAACGATGAATCTCATCAAAACCCACGTTTCCCGTATCGAAGGCGAGATCATTTCTTTTCACCAGATCGATATCAAAAATTTCAATTGCAGGCGCCAATCCCGGGAAAAGCAACGGTTGATTCTGGGTAGAAAAATCCAGATCGAACGCTTTTGTCTGCCATGTTCCATCTGCTGATGTTGATACTGGATCACATTGCACGCCATCCTGGGTACATCCCGCCAACGATACAGGGGCTTGCAGCAATAAAAACGCAATGCCCAATAACGACCACACCAGACGATTCGACATAACTATTTCCCCTCTCCTAATTTTTTTGAGCATTTCTTGCCTGTTCTGCAATGGTTCTGTGTTCACGCCAAGTATTTCAACATCGCAAATATTGAACACTGCTATCACGACCCGTGCAGCGCCAGGTCATGGCACAGGCTTGCTATGATCTTAATTATTATTAAAAAATCATGTTTGTCGCCGAGTCTCAAATGGCTTGACGAAATGTCTCATTATTATTTTTTTTCGGGGAAACAGGCTTCTATGCGGCCGGCGTCGGAGAATTCCAGGTCAATAGAAAGAACAATGGGTTGATGGTGAAACGCCATAAAATGCCTTGTAGCTTTTGGAAAAAGCAGAAAGACTTTCGAAACCACAGGCATAAGCAACCTCACCCACCTTGCCTTCACCCTGTTTGAGCAGATCATGCGCCAACTGCAAACGCGCTTGCTTGATATAGTTGGCTGCACTCATGCCCGTCACCTGCTGTATTTTTCTGTAAAGGGTCGCTCGACTGACCGCAAGCTCATCTGCCAACAGGGTAATATTCAGTTTGGGATCGTTGATATACTTTCTCAGGGTATATTCGAGACGTTTCTTGAAATCTGACCCGTCTGCTTTGCTCGACACCTCCACATTGAAGCGTTCTACCAACGCCTTGCGCAACCGCTCCCGCTTTTCCAACAAACGATTTACCCTGACCACCAGCTCACTGGTATCAAAAGGTTTGGTCAGATAGTCATCTGCCCCCATCTGCAGCCCTTGAACCGTATCGCGTTTGGTTGCTTTTGCAGTAAGCAGCACCACTGGGATATCTAAAGTTTCTTTTTCGCCACGTAACTGGCGCACCATATCAAAACCATCCATCACTGGCATGGCAACGTCGCTAATGATCAGGTCCGGCAAAATCTTTCTTGCCAAATCCAGCCCTTGCTGCCCATTTTCCGCTTGTTCCACATGGTAGGCAGCAGATAGTTTTTTACTCAGGAAACGTCGCAATTCTTCATTGTCATCAACAACAAGCAGCGTCTTGCCACTTGCAACTTCAGTGTCCAGCTCCACCCTGGTCACAGCATTGTCAGGCGTTTGCGAAATAGTAGATTGAAGCTCTTCAGCAGAAAAGTGCGATGAACCTCTAGGCAGACTCAAGGTAAAACAAGCACCGTCTCCCGGATTGCTGTACAGGCTTACCTCACCATGGTGCATTTCAATGATGTCCTTGACCAGAGACAGACCAATGCCTGTTCCGGGATGGGTAACCTCAGATGAAGCAGCCCCCTGAAAATAACGTTCGAAGATTTGCTGTTGCTGGGAAGCATCTATCCCCACGCCATTATCTTTGACTGAAACTTTGACGCAATCATCGCCATCTTGCAAAGAAATGATGATATGGCTGCCTTCTCCACTGTATTTGATTGCATTCGAGATCAAATTACCAACACATCTTTCCATCTGATTTTCATCAAAAAACAGCAATACAGGATCAACACAGCCTTGCAGTTGCAGCTGTTGTCCTTGCTGTGCCGCCCAGCGTTCGAAACGCTCGCTCACGCTTCGGAGAAGTTCAGCCAGATCATTTTCACATACGGTCAGTTTGAGCGCGCCAACTTCCAGGCGATTCACATCCAGAACCTGTCCCACCAGATCCAACATCTGTTGAGAGCTGCGCAAGGCCGTGGCAGCCAATTCCCTGGCATCATCAACGCCAATATTTTCTTTCCCCAAGATTTCCCGCAAGGGCTCGATGGTCAGGGTCAGAGGGGTTCTGAACTCATGTGATACGTTGGTAAAAAAACGATCTTTAAGCAATTGCTGCTCGCGCAATTCATCCGCCTGGGTCTGAATTTTTTGGGTTCGCTGCTTGACCGTCTGTTCCAGTTTTTTTTTCTGCTGTTCCAGGTAGCCCGTGCGCCAACGTTGACCAAATAAAGCTGCCATTAGCAGGGACAACAGCCCCAATAGCAGATAAATCCCTATTGCCCAATAACTCAGATACCAGGGTTTCAGTACCGCAAAACCAACTACTGCAGTTTCGGAAAGATGCCCCCAGCCGTCTCTGGATTGAACCTCAAGAGAATAGTCCCCACCGGGGAGATTCCGGTAGTCTCGCCAGTATTCCTTGCTCCATGCCGACCAGGCTGCGTCCTCTCCTCCCATACGGGTTCGGTAAACAGTACGCTGTGGCAAAGTATATTCCGGCAAGGAAAAATACATCCGCAAGGCATTGTTTTTATGTTGCAGTGAAGACAATTGCTCCCCCCTGCCGGGGACAGACAGCAACTGCTGGGAATCTGGATCCACTATTTTTCTTATACCCAGTTTTCCAAAGGCATAGTTCCGTGGCTTCCAGTTTGGAGACAATCGGTAATAGCTGTCATCCTGAAACAAAACCTGCACATGACCATCTTCCATTGGAAGAAGCCCCACCGCTGCTGTTTGAGACAAGGGTTTAAACAGATCGACATCGGTTCGCCATTTGCCGTTCGGCTGTTTATAGGATACCCCAGTGATCTCCCCTGCTCGGAACCATAGATTGCCAAGCGCATCTTCCGTTAGACGAAAAATATCCCGCCCCTGCTCTGTCAGTATCCCTGGCATTCCGCTAGCGGTAACAAACACTGGATTTTCTCCACGGTTGTATTCCTTCAATCCATCAGTAGTACCCAGCAGCACTTTTCCAGCAATTTTGAAAGGAAAGACATTTCCTGCGGGCAGGCCCTGGGCAGCGCCGAATGTATGCAACTGCCCAGGTGTCCCGGTAGAATCAATTTTATCTGCCAGATACAACAGACCATGGGAAGTCCCAGCCCACACCGCGCCGCTTGCATCCACTTCCAACGTTTCCAGAGTATCATCGACACCTTCCACATGAACTGCTTCAAACCCGGCATCTTGCCGTTGAATACGCAGCAATCCCTCTGATGTGGCTGCATAAATAACGTCAGAATTGTTGGGATCTATTTCCAGATCAAAGGCAAAAGTGGCACTGGCAATATTTTTGCTGGATCGCACCTCTCCCTGTGTCGATATATCCAATGCAAAAACACCTTTTTCAGATGCAGCCAGGGTAACATCATCGAGTTCCAGGAGATCCCATGTCTGGTGCCGCCAACCGGACAGTGGTTCTATCATAGGTGCTGCCAGTGCTCCTGAAGATGCTTGCAGTTGAAAAATGCCCATTCCGGTAATCACAGGCTGCCCCCGAAACATCCTCAAATTGAAAGCCCCGGTAGCCACTCCCCCATCATCATAGACACTGTAGTGATGGGGAGGTTGAAAATGACTGATAGCAGCATCACCCGCCAACCAGATATTTTTTTGCTTGTCTTCTAAGATATCCAGAACAGTATTGGTGCCTATTCCCTGGGTGCTGTTATATCTTCTGAGAAGTTGAAATTGTGGTGATGCGATATACAAGCCATGTGCCAGACTTCCAAGGTAGAGGTACCCATCGCTAGCCAGATAAGCACTGTACAAGATGGTGTTTTCTTCGAATTCTTCAGGCCTGATCACTAGTGCGGCTTCATCACCTTCCCAGACATACACCCCTTGTTTACTGGTAACGATCAATGCCCGATTGCCATCGAGAGCAAAAATATCTCTGACGATATTCTTGTCTGGAAAACCTTTTGGTAATGGCATGGATAGTGCAGATGGCTTGTCACCAGTAGTGATCTGAAACAACCCCTTATCGTAGGTAAAGACGATCAATCTTCCCCGATAATTAAACAGCCGATTGGGTCCCGGCTCAAAATCCGGCACCACTGCCAGGGTCTGCCCATTCCATACAAATATCTTTTTTTTGGAAGAAAACACCACCGCATCATCATCGGCAACCACTGACCAAATATCGCCAAAAGTTTTCTCGTAAGCATCATCTTTGAGCAAGGATTCAAAAATCAATTCCCCATTTGCTGAGGCTTGCAATCTACCAAAATCATTTGTGGTGCCCAGATAAATTTTTCCGTCGAACCCTTGCGTGAAGGAACGTACCCGGGTGCGATTTGGCGTTGGGTACTTGCTCCAGAACTCACCATTCCATTCAAGAATGCCATGTCCATTGGCAACCCGTATATTTCCATCTTCTGCCTGCAATATTTCCCAATTTTGGGAATGACCGTTGTATTCAGGTGCGGTAAAAACCTGGCTGACAGGAATCCCATTCAACGCATAGTCAAGCGCATACACCCTGGAAGCAAAAACCAGGACAAGCAGAAAAAAGCCATATGAATATAGTCGGGATAAGAGATGCTTCAAGAGAACGAGTTATTCTATAAATTTTATTGTTATCGTATTGTATGCTGGTTTTGAA
>CAYXOS010000085.1:0-11769 GCA_964467115.1 uncultured Sedimenticola sp. | reverse complement strand
ATTATAGGTATGGTTTATTAAGTCATTGTTAAGAGGGGTTAAGGAAAGGCGTTTGCAGTGTGACCTGTTCGCGGTTTTCTCGTATAACGGGCTGTTTTACGTGCGATACATAAATCATCGGAGAATTCAGTATGAAAAAAATTTTAGTTGTTATTGTTATCCTCTCTGGACTGTATTTTTATCTGAATTGGAAGCCTTCAACATCAGGAATAGCAAGTGATATCAAAGTTGATGGAGCAATAATTCACAAGGGTGAAAAATATCAATCTGATTGGGGTGGTGTAGAAAAAGTCGAAGGTTTTGTCAGAAGAAAAGATAGGCATTTTGATAGCAATATGCCGATCTTGACTTACGATATTGTGCTTACTAGTGGTGACTATAATGATGCCAACTTAGTTACGATTACCCACAATGGGGGAGGCAATTATTCCTGGCGCTATAAGAATAAGCCAACGGGAACTATTGTGATCTATCATACGGTGCCATCCAGTTTGGTGGTTCAGTCCAAACTGGATGAGATAGAGCAGGGAGAGTGGGTCACTATTGTTGGAAAAATTTCCAGCAACAACGAAATCAAAGGAGATTCAGGACGCTTCGTAAAATTAATGCACAGCAATCACAAATTTATACTTGTTCAGGATGTAATCAAGAAATAGGTTTTTTTACTCCTCAGCCGTGGGGATGGTTTGAAGGAATTGGCGTACGGTTTCTCTATGATAATCTGCACGGGGTCCGGCTATATCTGCAAAGTGCAATGCTTTTTTCGCTAGTGCTATTGCCTGTGCAGGGGAATGTTTATATGCGAGGGCTATTTTAGCTTCAGCAAACAATAATAAAGAGCTGGAATACTCTTGCCCTTCTTTGCTTTTTATTAAGCGGTTGCCTTTTTCTATATATGGGATTGCGTCTGCGTAACGCTGTAGAGATACTAGATTGGTGACAATTCCAGTAACCAGATCGATGACAAAGGGGTGGTTTTCACCGAGTGTGTTTTCGACAATAGCTAATGATGATAAATAGTGAGCAAGGCTTTTCTCATAGTGTCCGAGGCTCAACTCGATATTCCCTAGGGTTTGAACTGTTAGCGCTGTTTCAAAATGTTTTTCACCATAGACTTTTTTTGATAAATCCAAAGCGGTGGTGATAACAGAGAGCGCTTTGTCAAACTGATCAGACTCACTTAATGCTGAAGCAAGATTTGATAGTATCAAAACATTCGTAGGATGCTCGCGCCCTACTGCATTGCTGTACATGTTGTATGCCTTACGATAGTAGGGAATACTTTGGCGGGGGCCATTCAAATGGAAATGGGCATTTGCCAGATTGACCATGGCAACAGCTACCCGTTCGTGGTTTTCCCCTAATGCCTGGCGTCGTAAAGCCAGAACTTGCTCTGCTTTTTGCAAGGCAAGTTTGAAATCTCCCTGGTCTTGAGCAATAGTGCCTAGATTGCTGAGTAGTTGAGCCTGGGCAACGGTAGGGTTACCTATTCTGGAGAGAAAAGCATTGGCGTACGCTCCCCAGGCATTGGCGTCCTCGTAGCGACTTTGCAGGTGCCCAATCACCCATACCTGTCCGGTGGCGCTCTTTCCTGCCAGAAGATCATCCCGTGCTTCGATGGCATGAATAAATGCTTGTTGGTACTGTGATTCTGATGCGGCGCTCTTGCCCAGTTGTTTCAAGCTTGTTGCAAGCTGAAACTCTGCCTTCGCCACCAGTGGTGGGTAACCAATAACTTGAGCTTGCTGCAATGCCTGGGTGGCAAGCGCATGACTTTTTTTATAGTGTCCGGCGCTGTTTTGGGCGGCAGCCTGGGCGAGCTGTTGGTTAATGTCCTCTATAGACTTGCGGGTGGTTTTATCTGTGGGCAGGTCGATCAGGTTACTCAGTGATTTGATGTTGGCGCAGCTGGAGATTGGTGGCAGATTGCTTACAGCCTTGACTGATTTTGAAATCAGCTCGGGCTCTGATTGAGCAAAAATATCGATCAGTGCCTTGGTTTCCTGACGTCTGTTTTCCAGACAAAGCATGCGCAAGTCCAGCAACCTTTCAGATTGTTCTCCTCGAACATGGGTGGCTTCACATGCCTGAGTATGGCTGCTTTTCCAGGTGTTTGTATAGTTATCCAGCAGCTTGTTGACCTTGTCAAAGCTGCCTTGAGCGTAAGGTAGACCAGAGGCAAGGAAATGCTGTTGCAATTGTTTTTTTCGGCTGTTATCCCAAATGCCTGCAAATTTACTGCCTGCATCCTGACAGGGCTGGATGTTGTTCTGGTTGTAAAGCGTGGCAATGATGGTAACCATGGCTACGCCGGATACCGCAATGGCAAGCCACTGTTTACGGCGTTTGGCAGGGTCTTGCTGCAGTTTATGCAGCAGTTCATCAATATCCCGGTAACGCTGTTGTGGATCAGCCTGCAGTGCTTTGAGCAGGATGAGCCGGATCCAGCCGGGAACATGGGTGCCTCTGGGTTGTGAAATCTCGCTTTTTGTTATGCTTTCCAGTAGGGCGGCGGGGGTTTTTCCCTTGAATGGGCGTTCTCCATACAGAGCTTCATAGAGCGCCACGGCAAAGCTGAATTGGTCGGATGCAGCGGTGGTGGTGCCACTGCGTAATTGTTCCGGTGGCATGTAAACCGGTGTGCCATAAAGTGAGCCGGATTGTTCCGTGGTGGTGGGTTGATCCAGTGGGGCTGTTTGTTGGGAAAGCCCGAAATCCATTACCCGAATTCTTCCATCATCCCCCAGCATGACGTTTTGCGGCTTGAAATCGCGATGAATGATGCCAGAACCGTGGGCGGCGCTGAGTCCTTCTCCTGCCTGCAAATAATAACCGATGATTTCATGCCAGTCATGATCTGACTGCTGTTGCCATTCCCACAGGGTTTGCCCTTTAATGTATTCCATGGACAGGAACAACTGGTCGCCAAAATGCCCGATATCGAATACGGGCAACAGATTGGGATGGGAGAGTTTGGCGAGGATACGTGCCTCACGTAACAGATGATGTTCCTTGTCCTCATCGGCAAACGCTGCCAGACGATCAGGGCGAATCAGCTTGATAGCTACCTTTCTGTCCAGGTCAGGATCAAAAGCTGCATAGATAACCCCCATGCCGCCGGAACCCAGGGTGGACAAAATGATATAGCGCCCGATAGCAGCTCCTTTGGGGAGACGATCCCAGGAGGATTCGCTGATGCCAATGATCTGCGTGACCTGGCTGTCGTCGGGGTTGTTTGGTGGCTTGTTGGGGCTCATTTTATTGATCGTGCCCCAGTTGTTTGAGCTTTCGATAGTAGCTGGTGCGTGACAGTCCGAGGATGTTCATGGTTTTTGCCGGATCACCTTTAGTGATGGCAAGGGCAGTGTTGAATGCTTGCTGCTCGGCTTTGAGTACTGCCTGTTCCAGGGTCAAGGCATTGCCTGTAAGCGCGGAGTCAGTTTGACTGTTGAGGCGTTTGGAAAAATGTTTGGCGTCCAGAGGCTCGCCGGGATCGAGCAACAACACTGCCCTGTCGATTTCATTTTTCAGTTCACGGATGTTGCCAGGCCAGTGATAACTGACCAGCACCGACAAGGCCGATTTAGTGATGCCGGGGCTGTGAACTTTATTTTGTTCTCGCGCCTTGTCAAAAAAGTAGCCCGCCAGCAGGGGAAGGTCTTCTCGGCGTTCAGCCAGGGTGGGAAGTGTGACATCAAAGGCTGCCAGGCGATGAAAGAGATCCAGCCGGAACCCGCCTTTCTCGACCTCCTGGTGCAATTGCTGATTGGTGGCAGAAACGAAACGCACATCAACCGCAATAGGTTTCTTACCGCCAATTCGGTAGATGGTAGTTTCTTCGAGTACGCGCAATAGTTTTGCCTGAATTTCAGGGGGCATTTCCCCCACTTCATCCAAAAATACCGTGCCTTTATGCGCCTGCTCAAGAATGCCTGGTCGGGCATCCACGCCCGTTGCCACGCCTTTTTCGATGCCGAATAAAGCGGCTTCCAACAATTGGTGATCCAGGGTGGCGCAGTTGAGTGCCTTGAATTGCCCTGCACGAGCGGATTGTTGATGAATCCAGTGGGCGAGCACTTCCTTGCCTGTTCCTGAGTCACCAAGGATCAACACAGGAATATTGCCCCCTGCTACTTTGCTGCAAAGGGTATAGATTTGTTTTAGTTCGCTATTGAGTGTGCCTGCGCCAGGTAGATCAAGTGAAGCCGGCTGGGACTCAGGCGTAATGCCTGTCTCTTCAGATGTGGCATTGAGTATGTTCAGGACAAAATGTGCCAGTGCTTCCAGGTTGGTGCCTTGACTGGGAGTGTCCAGCCAGAAGCAGATTTTGAGCCCGCTTGGATGCTGAAAACTCAATGGGCTGCCTTTGATGGTATCGGAATCTGCTGCATGGGCAATAATCAAAGGTGATCCGGAATCATTCTGATCGGTAATTTCTATGGCACTCGCCTTGAGGGCAAACCGCCAGTCTCTTGCCAGTAGACGGGCATATTCGTCACGGCTGATACTTTTCTTCAGCAGTTGCGCTGTGTGATAACTCAAGGTGTTGATGAGTTGCATGTCCGGTGTGGCGAGGAGTGTACTATGTGCGGGTGCCTGCTCGAACTTGGGAGTATCGTCTGCAAAATCTGATGACGGCATGACGATGGACATTCCACTATCCGTGGTGACCAAGTTGGCTTCCACATTGCCGAAAGCCAACAAGGATCTGCCCGTCAGCTTGGCTTGTTGAATGAGTTTCCTTTCGACGAAAGTGCCGTTGGTGGAACCCAGATCCTGCAATATGACTTCTGTCTCGGAGATTACAGTCAGTTTGGCATGATTGCGGGAGATGGCCTCCAAGGGAATGTGAATATCGACAGAGGTGGAAGACCCGAGGGTATATTCCCCTTCAGCGAGAAAAAATTGTCGTGCGGGTAACGGCTCCTCACTAAGGATTTCCAGGACAAATCTGTAACTGTCATCGTTCATGGAGTGAATGCTACCAGAGTTGCGAAGCTATTGTGCCAAAGGGTTGGCAGCGCAACAGCCCAAACTCGAAACAATGATGCCACTGGCATTTCCCAAGGAGCAAGGATTTCAAGGTTGGTACGGTTGTTGCTTTATAACTATTGCACAAGATTGTACAAAATTTGGGGGAGCTATGTGAAATATGGGTATACCATAATTGTATATGGGCATCGCTTTGGTAAAGGCACTCCCAGTGGTATTTCAGGCGAGATTACTGCATAAATCATCAGCAACCTGTGCTGATTGGCTCATTTCATCCAGGGAAACGTTGTCTCCCTGGATGAATATCAGGCTTCAAAGTCCTTTTTATCTACCGCCAGGTGATAGGTTGGATCTTCTACCACATTGACTTCCACCAAGTCTCCAGCGGTTTTCAGGAGTTGTCGGCACTCCTGGCTGAGATGCTTCAGATGCAGGCGCTTGTTTTCCTTTAGATAGCGATCCGCCAGTTTGTCGATTGCCTCAATGGCAGAGTGGTCGGCGACGCGGGCGTTCTTGAAATCCACCACCACATCATCCGGATCATTTTTAGGATCAAATATCTCTTGAAAATGATGCGCAGACGCAAAAAACAGTGGGCCATTGAGTTCATACACCTTGCCACCCATACGATTGCGACTGATGGTGGCATTGATATGCTTGGCATGCTGCCAGGCAAAAACCAGAGCAGAAAGAATCACGCCGATGATAACTGCAATCGCCAGGTCATAAAAAACCGTGATCACCGCTACTGAGATGCCGATCAGGGTGTCAGCCGGAGGGATTTTTCCAATCAGTCGGAAGCTGCACCACTCAAAGGTTCCGATGACTACCATGAACATCACGCCTACCAGTACCGCGATGGGAATTTGTTCGATGAGGGAAGAGCCGATCAGAATGAATGACAGCAGAAACAAGGCGGCACTGATGCCCGAGAGCCTGCCACGACCACCGGATTTGATGTTGATGATGCTTTGTCCCACCATGGCACAGCCACCCATGCCGCCAAACAATCCCGTGGTGGCATTGGCGACGCCCTGACCGATGCACTCGCGATTGGGTTGTCCGCGGGTTTCTGTAAGTTCATCCACCAGGTTCAATGTCAGCAGGCTTTCTATCAGCCCCACCAATGCCATGATCAAGGCATAGGGGAAGACAATCTTCAGGGTTTCCAGGTCAAAAGGAATTTCGGGAAGATGAAAACTGGGCAAACTCCCGGATATGGATGCCATATCTCCGACGGTATTGGTATCCAGCCCAAATCCCCAGGTGATCAAAGTGCCTGCGATAATTGCTACCAGGGTCGAGGGTACGGCTTTTGTTAGTTTCGGCAGATATTCGATAATTGCCATGGTCAAGGCAATTAATACCAGCATGATTACCAATGCTTCACCACTGATCCATTGGGCATTGCCTGCGGTATCAGTGAGGATCTTGCCCGTGGCATCGCGTAGTTTGAACTGCTCCAATTGCGCGATGAAGATGACCAGCGCCAGTCCATTTACAAAGCCAAGAAATACCGGATGGGGAACCAGGCGGATGAATTTTCCGAGCTTCAATACCCCAAATAGGATTTGTATGGCGCCCATGAGCACTACAGCGGCAAACAGATATTCAATGCCATGTTCTACAACTAGTGACACAATAACCACGGCGATGGCGCCCGTAGCACCGGATATCATGCCGGGTCGCCCCCCGACCACAGCGGCAACCAGCCCCATGATGAACGCAGCATACAAGCCCACCAATGGTGCTACATGTGCTACAAAGGCAAAGGCCACTGCTTCGGGAACCAATGCCAGAGCAACGGTCAAGCCGGAAAGTATGTCATTTTTGGCATTCTGGGGAGAATGCCTGGAGATAATGTCGAACATGGGCTGGGAGTATCCCTGATGTGAGTGAATTTCCGCACAACTTGTTGTGTGGGGAGTGCAGAAAAACATGATATTCTAATATAAATACCGCTGGCTGTCGCCTAAGGAAGCTCTGATTGATTCTGGCGCGAGCAGATTGTGGTAAAAAATCGTTCAGTTCAAGGCGCAAACCGCACGTAATAGCAGGCTATTGCGAAGGTTTGCAACGCAGAAATGAACGATTTTGTGCCGCAAGATGTCGTGTCATGAATCGATCAGGGCTTCCCTAAGGAAGCTCTGATTGATTTGCGCCGCAAGATGCCGCGTGATGAATCGATCAGAGTTTTCCTCAGTTTAACTTTATTGAACGAATGAACAGTTTGGAGCTGAATTCATGATCATCACGCTTTCTCCGTCCAAAGGGCAGGATTTTGATACCCCTGTTGTTGCAAAAAACATCACCCGACCGCAGATGCTGGATGATTCCAAGCTGTTGATCCAGGAATGCCGAAAATATTCTGTGGACGATATTCGTGAACTGATGGCAGTCAGTGAAAACATTGCCAAGCTGAATGTCCAACGCTATCAGTCGTTCAGCCTGCCTTTCACGCAGAAAAATGCCCGTCCTGCAATTTTTGCTTTCAAAGGAGACGTGTATCGTGGCATTCCTGTTGCCGAATACAATCAGCAAGATTTGGATTTTGCCCAGGGGCATTTGCGTATGCTCTCGGGATTGTACGGATGTTTGCGACCATTGGATCTGATTCAACCCTATCGTTTGGAAATGAAAACCAAGTTACCCAATCCCCGGGGGGACAATCTATACCAGTTCTGGGGTGATCGCTTGACCCAATGCCTCAACGCTGAACTGGCAACCCACAAAGAGCCCACCCTGGTCAATCTGGCTTCCAATGAATATTTCAAAGCGGTCAAACCCAAGTTGCTTGAGGGGAGGTTGCTGAATATTGCTTTCAAGGAAGAGAAAAACGGCAAGGCGAGAATAATTGCCGTGTTTGCCAAGCGCGCCAGAGGCATGATGGCGGACTATATTATTCGTAATCGCTTACAAACCTCTGAAGCAATAAAGGACTTCGACAAAGAGGGCTATCAATATTCTGCCCAGGACTCGGATGAAAAACAGTGGGTGTTTGTGCGTCCTCAGCCGTAAACGCACATCAATAGATGTATTTTTTCTCGATTTGCTCTATAATGAGAATTATTCTCATTAGTAATCTAAACCCATGAGCCAGCAAAGTTTATCCCGGGTTATTCCCGGTCAACGTGTGCGTCTGATTTCCATTGATGGTGATCGGACATTGAGCCGTCGTTTGTTGGCGTTGGGATTGTGCGTGGGAAACGAAGTGGAAGTGCTACATCATCGCAAAGGTGATGTGGTGGTTGCCAGAGGAGGCAATCGCTTGGCTCTGGGGCATGATATTGCCGACAAAGTGTTGACGGAGGCAGTTTCCTGATGGGCGGTAATTGTTGTGAGCAAAACCAGCCTTTGTCGGGTGACTTTTCCCTGACCATTGCGATTGCGGGAAATCCCAATTGCGGAAAATCCGCCTTGTTCAATGCCTTTACCGGTATTCGGCAACGCACGGGCAACTGGCCGGGAGTAACCGTTGACCGCAAAGAAGGGCAATTCGAACTGGAACAATACAAGGTCAAGCTCATTGACTTGCCGGGCATCTATAGCCTGGACGCCTCCTCAATGGATGAGGAAATTACCCGTGACTATTTACTTTCACGCGAAGCCGATCTGATTATCAATGTAGTGGACGCATCCAATCTGGAGCGCAACCTGTATTTTACGGTGCAGCTGTTGGAAATGGGGGTTCCTGTGGTGCTGGCGCTGAACATGATGGATGTAGCGCGAAAACGCGGAATTCGCATTGATGTAGATAAGCTGACAGAAGAGTTGGGTTGCCCGGTCGTGCCGGTTGTGGCTGTTAGTGGTGAAGGAACTGCCGAACTTAAAGCAAGGATGTTGGCGGTGGCAACTGGCGCCGAACGTGGTGGCTTTGCACTTGCCAATGAAGAGGTGGTGGAACAGGCTATCGCCGACCTGGAGCAACATCTGACAGAAGAAAATCCTGCCAACCGTCATTGGCTGGCGCTGAAAATGCTCGAATCTGATGAACTGATCGCTGATGATGCTTCTCCTCAGTTGCGACAGGCAGTGCAACATTGGCGTCAGGTGATCGAAGATCGCAGTGGTGAAGAGGCGGATATACATATTAGTGATACGCGCTTCAGCCATGCCCATGCGTTGGCGCAAACGGTGATAAAAGAACGAGGAAAACTGGGTAAAACAGTCTCTGACAAGATCGACTCGGTGGTGCTCAGTCGTTGGTTGGGTGTGCCGGTGTTCTTGTTCATGATGTATCTAATGTTTATGTTCACCATCAACATTGGTGGGGCTTTTATCGATTTCTTCGATGGTGTGGTTGGGGCGTTTGCCGTTGATGGATTTGGGCATTTACTCTCATCCTGGGGAGCACCACAATGGGTGCGGGTCATTCTTGCGGATGGACTGGGCGGTGGATTGCAGGTTGTTGCCACCTTTATCCCAATTATTTCTGCCCTGTATCTGTTCTTGTCTGCGCTGGAGGATTCTGGCTATATGGCGCGAGCGGCTTTTGTCATGGATCGCTTCATGCGCAATATCGGCTTGCCGGGAAAAGCATTCGTACCCTTGATTGTTGGCTTTGGCTGCAATGTGCCTGCCATCATGGCAACTCGTACCCTGGAAAACATGCGTGAGCGAAAACTTACCATTTTGATGAATCCGTTTATGTCTTGTGGTGCTCGTCTGCCGGTGTATGTTTTGTTTGCGGCGGCGTTTTTTCCGCAAAATGGCCAGAATTTGGTGTTTGGTTTGTACGTGATCGGAATCCTGGTTGCTGTTCTGACGGGGCTGATCATGAAAAAAACCCTGTTGCCGGGAGAGAGTGCCGGATTCATGATGGAGCTACCGCCTTACCATTTGCCGACCCTCAAGGGAATGCTGTTACGCACTTGGGATCGGGTGAAAGTCTTCGTCAAAGAAGCCGGGCAAATCATCATTGTTATGGTGTTGGCGCTGAATGTACTGAATTCCATTGGTACAGATGGTTCGTTTGGAAATGAACATTCAGAAAAATCCGTCCTGAGCGTGGCAAGCCAAGCGCTAACCCCGGTATTTGCGCCCATGGGCATAGACGAAGAAAACTGGCCTGCGGTGGTTGGGGTAATATCCGGGGTGCTGGCGAAAGAAGTGGTGGTGGGCACACTGGATACTTTATACAGCCGCATGGCGGTGGAAGCGAACGGTGGGTCTTTACAAGAAGGGGGTTTTGACCTGGGACAGGCGTTGGAAGATGCCTTGGCTACTGTTCCTGAAAACCTTTCCGGGATTGCGGCGCTGATCACCGATCCGTTGGGGCTGAAAGCTGCTGATATCAAGGATATCGAGTCCGTTGCTGCCGAGCAGGAAGTCAGTATGGATGTATTTGGTGCCATGGCTTTGCGATTTGACGGGCAGGTTGGGGCTTTTGCCTATTTGCTGTTCGTGTTGTTGTATTTCCCCTGTGCAGCGACTGTTGGAGCCATCAAACGGGAAGCGGGTGCTGCCTGGGCGGCATTTGTGGCGTTCTGGACAACCAGTGTCGCTTATGTGACCGCAGGGGTTTACTATCAGACAGCAACCTGGTCACGGCATCCGGGCAGTTCTTTGATGTGGATCATGTTGCTATTGGGTTTTCTTGGCACGGTGATCTTTTTCTTGAAATATTGGGTGAACCGGGATCGGGGCGTAAGTGCTGAACCCGTATCAGAACACTCATGATTCTTTCAGAACTAAAGGCATACTTGCAACAGCGGGGTCGGGTGTCTTTGGCTGATATCGCCATGCATTTTGATGTAGATGCGGCAGTTGCCAGGAATATGCTTCAAGTCTGGATGAACAAGGGCAAGGTGCAGTGTGTACAGACAACCCCTGCTTGTGGTTCCAGTTGTACCCAATGCGCACCAGAAACGACAGAAATCTATGTATGGGGAAGTGCTGAGCAAAAGCAAAACCACCTGCAACAAAGCTGCACCTTGCGTTGATGCAGGTGGCATTTCAATGGCTTACAGCCATGAAAAATGCTGGCGCATCCTTGTGCCAAGCACAGGGTGTTGAAACATGGTGTTGTTCAACACTCTGTTAATCCCGAATAGCCGCGTCACGTACCAAACGCACTCTGTATTCACCGCTTTTTTCCAGTTGATAGTCAATGCCGTAGCCGAAATCCATCACCCACTGATATGGTGTGTAGTTGACATAGGAGGATGAGGACCACACGGTCTCACCCGGGTCATTGGGAAAAATGCTTGCATTGATAGCAGGGGCATAGCAACTGATTTCAACAATTGACGCCAGTTCTTTGATATTGGGAACGCGCCAATCAGTATAGCCGGCAAAGGTACTGTCGCTCGCCTGTTGCAATGACCAGCGCCAGGTTACGGGTGCTGGAACATTGGGTTCAACAATCTCACAGTTGACACCAGTTTTTCCTTCCTGGCATCTTTTCCACATCAGCCCGGTAGCCGTATGTGTGACCGTGCCATCACCATGATTGATGAATTCACTGGAATCAGTGCTGAGGGGAACGTTTGATTTGCAGGTTTGTGCGTTTACTGTTGTGCCAAGCGCCGTAAGTAAAAAGAGAGCAAGGGCGCTTACTGAATAGGTGCGAATTTTTTGGTTATTCATTATCTGTCCTCACTTTCCTTATAACGGGTCATGTACTGCGCGGATACGGTAGGCATGGGTTTTGAAATCCCAATTGATTTCACCGGTTTCAAAATCGATCACCCAGGAATAAAGCATGTCAAAAGGATCTGGGTTGCTGGACCAGTAAGGCACGCCCTCGGTGTTGGGGAAAGAGCCCGTATCGATCAG
>CAYXOS010000084.1:0-11902 GCA_964467115.1 uncultured Sedimenticola sp. | reverse complement strand
CTTGCCGGATTTTCACCTTCCTCCTTCATCAGCACAGGAGGAAGGTATTTTTTTCTTCAGTAGGTCAGCGGCATCAATCGAGAACGTGGCTGACCAAACCATCCGCCAACTTGGGCTCAAACCAGGTGGATTTTGGCGGCATCACTTCTCCCGCATCCGCCACTGCCATCAAGGCCTCCATGGTGGTTGGGTAAAGTGAGAAAGCCACCTGCCAATCACCTGAATTTACTCTCTTTTCCAGCCCTTCCAGACCGCGGATGCCACCGACGAAATCAATTCTATTGTCAGTGCGGGGATCATCGATACCCAGTAATGGTGCGATCAGATTGTCTTGCAACAAGCTCACATCCAGGCGCGCCACAGGATCATCAGCAGGAATGCGCGAAGGGTCAATATTGAGTTTGTACCATTGGCCATCCAGAAACATGCCGTATTCCCCCGTATTCCCGGGTTTGACAGGGGTATCAGATGCTTGCAGGGAAAAGGCTTGTTGAATTTTCTGCAAAAAATCATCCTTGCTCAAGCCATTGAGATCTTTGATTACACGGTTGTAATCAAGGATTTGCATCTGATTATGGGGAAATATGACGCTCAGGAAATAATTATAGCTTTCTTCACCATTGTGATCCGGGTTGGTGGCTTTACGTGTCGCTGCAACCCGCGAAGCCGCTGCAGAACGATGGTGGCCGTCGGCAACATACAAGGCTTCCAGAGCATCGAAATTATCCGTCAGTGATTGAACGATGTTCTCGTCGGATATCACCCACAACTCATGACGTACACCATCGGCGGCAGTGACATCCATATCTGGCGTATTTTTGGTGGTATTGGCAAGAATCTCGTCAATACCCGGTGTTGCGGGGTACACAAGAAAAACCGGTCCCGTTTGGGCATTCAGCGTATCGATATTGCGTACCCGGTCATCTTCTTTTACCGGGCGGGTAAATTCGTGCTTCTTGATGCGATCCTGATCATAAGCTTCAACAGAAGCCACCGCCATCAAACCAGTTTGTACATGCTTCCCCATGGTCAGGCGGTAAACGTAATAGCTGGGCTTGTCTTCTCGCGCCAGTACCCCTGCCTCTACCATATGGTTCAGGTTTTCACGCCCTTTGGCATAGACTTCAGGGGCATAGGGATCCGTACCCTGAGCAAGATCAACTTCTGGTCGAGAGATGTGCAGGAAACTCCATGGACGCCCATCCACCATGGCGCGTGCCTCTGCTTCATTCATCACATCATAAGGGGGGGCTACAACATCATCGGCACGTCCGGCAACGGGACGCAAACCAGTAAAGGCTTTGATCAGAGACATGGGAATACTCGCTCGCAATGAAAACAGGGGCGCAATTGTTTCAAAAACCCGGCGCAATTACCACCTTGGTTTCAGATTATTCCACACGCCAGTCAACTATTCCCGCTCTTCTATCCAATGCATTTGAATGGCTTCGAGGATTTTCTCACCGCTTTTTTCCGGATCATCGTCAAAATCATCCAAGGCGATAACCCAGTTGCGTAAATCAACGAAATTGACATGAATGGGATCAACATCAGGATGGGTTTCATCCAATTCAATGGCAATATCCAGCACATCAGTCCAACGCAAGCTCATCAGTGATTCTCCGATACCTGATTGATGGTGTATTTGGGAATTTCCACCACCAGATCTTCATCACCGACAGTTGCCTGGCAGCTAAGACGAGACTCGGGTTCCAGCCCCCATGCCTTGTCCAGCAAATCTTCCTCATCATCGGTGGCTTCATTCAGGGATTCGAAGCCTTCACGCACGATGACATGGCAGGTGGTGCAGGCACAGGATTTTTCGCAGGCATGTTCAATCTCGATGCCATGCTCAAGGGCTGCATCACAGATTGTGGTTCCTGGTTCGGCATCGATTGCAGCACCTTCAGGACAAATGTCGTCATTGGGAAGAAAAATGATCTGGGGCATGATAATTCAATCCTGCTTATTCAAATTCGTTGATATTATGACCAGCCATGGCCTCTTGGATACCACTATTCATGCGTCGCTCAACGTAGAACTCACACACTTTTTCCACTTGTTTGGCTGCGTCTTCAATCGCTTCTGCACGAGTGTCCGCAGCTTCAACGGCATTCAGTAACTGTTGCAAGGACGCATCGACCCGGGCACGCTCTTCAACATTCAACAGCTTTTCGCCATCGGCTGCCAAAGCTGCCTGCAATGCCTCAACAACACGCATGCCTTCCACCCGTGCCTCCGCCAGCTTACGTTGTTCCAGGTCTTCCTCGGCATGTTCAAAGGAAGCCTGTAACATGCCTGTAATCTCTTCATCGCTCAATCCGTAGGAAGGCTTCACCGTGACACTGGCTTTTACGCCTTGGCTGAGTTCTTCTGCTTCGACATTCAACAGGCCATCGGCATCCACGGAAAAAGACACGCGAATCCGTGCTGCCCCCGCCACCATGGGAGGAATGCCGCGCAATTCAAAACGCGCCAGGGAACGGCAGTGGTCAACCATCTCACGTTCACCCTGTACTACATGCACTGCCATTGCCGTTTGCCCGTCCTTGAAGGTGGTGAACTCCTGAGCCCTGGCAACCGGGATGGTGGTATTGCGAGGAATGACTTTTTCCACCAGACCGCCCATGGTTTCCAGCCCCAGGGACAGCGGGGTAACATCCAGCAACAATATTTCTTCATCCGGCTTGTTGCCCGCCAGTATGTCCGCCTGAATGGCAGCCCCCAGAGCAACCACGCGATCAGGGTCGATATCGACCAAAGGCTGGCGTTCAAAAAAATCACCTACTTTTTCACGCACTCTGGGCATGCGAGTGGAACCACCCACCATGACCACATCCTGTACCTCTTCGATGCTGACACCCGCATCACGCAGCGCACGGCGACAAGCGCTGATGGTTTTCCTGATCAGGGGATCGATCAGTTGGTTGAAGGTTCCTGTATCCAGGCTACCTTGCCAGGCCTTACCGCCAGGAAGAGCGATATCCAGATCAACAACATCCTCATTACTCAGGGCTTCCTTGGCATCCCGGGCATTCTGCATCAGCTGACGTAAAATCTGATGATTTGCATCATCGGCAATGCCTGCTTGCTGCATGATCCATTCCGCAACAACCTGATCGAAGTCGTCACCACCAAGGGCGGAATCACCCCCAGTGGACATAACCTCAAATACGCCTTTATTGAGACGTAGAATAGAGATATCGAAGGTGCCACCACCCAGGTCAAAAATGGCATGTACACCGTCGGCTCCCCGATCCAAACCATAGGCAACGGCAGCGGCCGTGGGTTCGTTCAAAAGTCGAAATACGTGCAGTCCAGCCAGTTTGGCAGCATCCTTGGTTGCTTGACGCTGAGCATCATCAAAATAGGCAGGCACGGTGATAACCACGCCGCTCAGATCGCCACCCAGGGTTTTTTCTGCTCGTTGTGCCAGCACCTTGAGGATTTCTGCGGAAACTTCGATAGGACTGACATCACCAGCAACGGTGTGAATACGGGGTACGCTGCTATCCTGCTGCACGAAATCATAGGGCAGATTCTCACCCAGAGACTTTATGTCAGATATGGCTCTGCCAATGAGTCTTTTTGCTGAGGCAATGGTATTCAGGGGATCTTGTGTCGCATGCTGCCGTGCAGCATAACCCACTTCCACACCCTCAGTGGTGTAACGAACCACTGAAGGAAGAAGATGCCTGCCCTGGTCATCGGGCAAGGTTTCTGCCTGTCCGCTACGGACGCTGGCAACCAGGGAATTGGTGGTTCCCAGGTCGATGCCGGCAGCAAGTTTGTGCTGATGCGGGGCTGCCGCTTGACCGGGTTCAGCAATTTGCAGCAACGCCATCAGTACATATCCTCGAGTTCGGCTTCCAAAGATTCAGCTTCTGACAATAATTTATTGAGAAACTGCATTTTTCGCACGGCTTCACGCGCTGCTTCAAGATTCGTGGTACTGGGATCTTCGAACTGAATCGCCATCTGTGCCACCAGTGTTTTGATTTTGCTGCTGATGCGCACCATCAATTCATCCAGCACTGCAGCAGGGTCGTCTGCGTCCCTCGCTTTCTCAAGCTCCTCGCGCAATTGCAATTGCTCCATGAGAAAAGCCGTATCGCGGGTTGTTTCTTTTTCCGCCTGCATATCAATGCCATGCAAGGACAACAGATACTGGGCGCGAGTCACCGGATTTTTGAGTGTTTCAAAGGCCTCGTTGATACGAGTAGCCTGTTGCAATGACAAGCGTTGTTCTTGCTCTGTGCCATTGGCATAACGATCAGGATGCACCACCCGTTGCAGATCACGATAACGCTCTGCCAATGCGGCGCCATCGACGATAAAATCTACAGGCAGGCCAAACAGTTCAAAATAATTTTTGGAAAGATCGAACATATCTGTCCTGTTTCTGGTGTGAAATGGTTGAACCGAATTAGACAGTAAAGCTTTCGCCGCAACCGCAGGATGCCTTGGCATTGGGGTTCGAGAACTTGAAGCCTTCGTTCAATCCTTCTTTTCCATAATCGACTTCTGTGCCATCCAGGTATAACAGGCTTTTTTTGTCTACGATCAGTTTGATACCGTTATCTTCAAATACAACGTCATTTTCTTCATCAAGTTCATCAACAAACTCAATAACATACGCCATTCCAGAACAGCCTGAAGTTTTGACTGCCAAACGCACACCAACACCCTTTCCTCGATTTTCGAGGAAAGCGCGAACACGTTCTGCTGCTGTTTCAGTAACTGAAATACCCATGATATTCAGCTTTGCTTTGAGGAAAAATCGTCAATAGCCGCTTTTATCGCGTCTTCAGCCAATACTGAGCAATGCACTTTTACCGGCGGCAAGGCCAACTCTTCGGCGATATCGGTATTCTTTATCTGTTGGGCTTCTTCCAGGGTTTTACCTTTGACCCATTCAGTCAATAAGGAGCTGGAAGCAATGGCAGAACCACAGCCATAGGTTTTGAATTTGGCATCTTTGATGACACCGTCATCACCCACTTCAATTTGCAGTCGCATGACATCACCACAAGCAGGTGCGCCTACCATGCCAGTACCGACATTCTTTGATGCATCATCCATTTGCCCGACGTTTCGCGGGTTTTCATAGTGATCAATAACTTTTTCGCTGTATGCCATGATTGTTTCCTCTTAATGAGCCGCCCATTGTACTGATTTTAGATCAATGCCGGCTTTGTACATATCCCACAATGGGGATAAGTCACGCAATCTCTGAACTTGTTCACGTAACTTACTAATAACATAGTCTATTTCTTCTTCAGTCGAATAGCGTCCCAGGGTAAAGCGCAAGGAGCTGTGCGCCAATTCGTCTTCACGCCCCAATGCGCGCAATACATAGCTTGGCTCAAGACTGGACGAGGTACAGGCAGAACCGGAAGAAACTGCCATGTCCTTGAGCGCCATCATCAGACTCTCGCCTTCGACAAAATTGAAACTGACATTCAGGTTACCGGCAATGCGATGTTCCAGGTCTCCATTGAGATAAACCTCTTCCATATCCTTCAGGCCATCCCAAAGACGGTTACGCAGCGCCAGAATACGGGCATTTTCCTCTGCCATTTCTTCTTTGGCAATACGGAATGCCTCACCCATGCCCACGATTTGGTGGGTGGCCAAGGTGCCGGAGCGTAATCCACGTTCGTGACCACCACCGTGCATCTGAGCTTCCAGACGTACCCGGGGCTTGCGGCGAACATACAGCGCGCCCATACCTTTTGGTCCATAAATCTTGTGCGCAGAAAAACTCATCAAATCAACGGGGAGTGCTTGCAGGTCAATCTCTACTTTACCTGCACTTTGTGCTGCATCCACATGAAAAACCACCTTATTTTCTCTGCAAATTTCACCTATTGCTGCAATATCCTGAATAACGCCAATCTCATTATTCACATGCATCACGGAGGCTAAAATAGTGTCTTCACGCAATTCGGCACGGAATTTGTCCAGATCCAAAAGCCCATTTGCTTCCACATCCATATAGGTGACCTCATAACCTTCGCGTTCCAGCTGACGGCAGGTATCGAGAACGGCCTTGTGCTCTGTTTTAACCGTAAGAATATGTTTGCCGCGCTTATTGTAAAAGTGCGCGGCACCTTTGATTGCGAGATTATCAGATTCTGTGGCACCTGATGTCCAAATGATTTCACGGGGATCAGCATTGATCAGTTCAGCAACATTCCGACGTGCTTCATCGGCGAGTTTTTCCGCTTCCCAGCCAAAAGGATGACTACGAGAAGCCGGATTGCCAAAAACACCATCCAGAGTCAAACAATGGCACATCTTTTCTGCCACCCGTTCATCTACGGGGGTTGTTGCTGAGTAATCAAGGTAAATTGGAAGTTTCATCAGTTATTTCCGCCTTCAGGCTTCATCAATGTTGAGTCAGGGATATATTTGAGCTAATCCCTTGTTTTTTCGATAGTTGTTTATCTAGCAGGTCTTGCAGGCTGATGCTGCTCAGGTAACTATAGATGCTGTCACTCAAATCCTGCCACAGTTCATGGGTCAAACAGCGTTTGTCGCCATGACAATTCCCTGCGCCACCACAAGCCGTGGAATCGAGCCGCTCATCGACAGCAGTAATCACACCTGCTACGTCAATTCCCTGGGGTTCCCTCCCCAATCGGTAACCACCACCGGGACCACGAATACTGCTGACCAACTCCCGCTTACGCAGGCGGGCAAATAATTGCTCCAGGTAGGACAAAGAAATATCCTGCCGCTCAGCAATATCTGCCAAACTCACTGGCCCTTCTTCGCCATGTAGTGCTAAATCCAGCATGGCTGTTACTGCATATCGCCCTTTGGTGGTCAATCTCATGGATCAGCTCCTGGGTTCCTTAATCTGGAGGCAACTATACATTACCGACTATTTTAGTCAAGTATTAGCACTGCCTGAAAAGTAAGGTTTTAGCAGGGTGTTGAAAAACGCCGTTTTTCGGTACTCTGCGCGTGGCACAAGGATGTGCCACCATTTTCGATAGCTGTAAGCCATTGAAAATAAAGGAAGCGGGAAACCGTGTTTTCCGCTTCCCTGGTTGAAAAAATCCAAGGAAGGACTTTTTCAACATCCCGTTAGGAGGGATTATCGGAGGCTTCTTTGGTGCTGATATCTTCGTCAGCCGTTTCTACCAGGCGGTTGAGTTCATCCGCAGTGGAAACGATTTCACATGATGTTAATTCGGGCAAATCGACATCCTCTTCGGTATAGCCCCGACTCTTCAATACTTCACACATGCGGGACATTTTTGTCTCCAGCACATGCACATGGTCGAGCATGCAATTGATGGCATTGGCAACAGGGTCCGGCGCATCTTCAGTGGCGCCATAGGCATCGAACCCCATCTTTTTGGCGAGTTTTTCCCGATGAGCCGTATCTTTTGTCTTGCGCCTTTCCACCAATCTGCCCGGTATGCCTACCACAGTGGCATTATCAGGCACGGGTTTGACCACGACGGCATTGGAGCCGATTCTGGCGCCATCACCTATATTGATAGGACCCAGTACCTTGGCACCTGCACCTACCACCACATCATTGCCCAAGGTGGGGTGACGCTTTCCTTTTTCCCAGCTTGTACCCCCCAGAGTAACACCATGATAAAGGGTGCAATCATCGCCAATGGTTGCAGTTTCTCCAATAACCACACCCATTCCATGGTCAATAAAGAAGCGGCGTCCAATGCTGGCACCGGGATGGATTTCTATTCCTGTCACCCAACGTGCGAGATTCGACACCACCCGTCCCAGCCATTTGAAGTCCCGCTTCCACAAACCGTGGGCCATACGATGAAACAACACCGCGTGCAATCCCGGATAGGTGGTAAGCACTTCAAAGGTAGTACGCGCTGCTGGATCACGGTCAAAAACAGACTGTATATCCTCACGTAAGCGCTCAAACATGGAAAAACACCGTCGCCAACTCAATATCCGACCATTTTACTCTATTTTTACCTTTGCTACAGCCTGTATACGCATTTTTCAGTCTTGACGCGCCCCGATTCTCCTGACAGACTGCGCGCCTTGCCAGAAGGTGCTCGGCAGGCTTTATGCCTGCGGAGTTAAACGGGAAGCCGGTGAAATACCGGCACTGCCCCCGCAACGGTAATTGAGAATGAATTCGCACAAGCCACTGCAGCCAGACTGTGGGAAGGCGCTGATTCTGAGCTCCGCTCATCTCAAGAGTCCGGATACCGGCCTTCAGGTATTCCATAACCCGGCGCGGGTGTGCGCCCTCAACAAGGATTACTAGATATGAAGATTTCCCGACTTGCCTTGGCACTCGCCATGGGCTCCACTTCTCTGCAGGCTGCTGATTCATTGCAAACCATGGTGGTTACCGCAACTGGCTACCCCACTTCTCTGGATGATGCTCTTGCCAGCATGGAGGTTATCAGCACTGAAGAAATTCAACGTTCTGCGGCCACGGATATCGCAGACTTACTCAAGTTTTATAGCGGAATGGAAATTGGACGCAATGGTGGGCCGGGACAGGCCACGTCCCTGTTCATTCGTGGCACCGAGAGTGATCATAACCTGATCATGATCGACGGCGTTCCCATCAATTCTGGCAGCGTAGGCAGCGCCGCCCTGCAACATATTGATCCACAACTGATTGAACGTATCGAGATTTATAAGGGACCACGCTCAACCCTGTGGGGATCCGGTGCCATTGGTGGTGTAATCAACATCATCACTCGCAAATCCGAGGAGCAATCACTCAGCTATGGTGGTTCCCTCGAGGGAGGTAGTGACAACAGTTGGCGTGGAAATGCCCGGATTGCCCATGCAGATGAAAATCTGCGCCTCAGTGCTTCCCTGTCTCATCAACAGACAGATGGATTCCCGAGCCTGGCAAGTTCAAATATCGACCGGGGATATGACAATACCAGCTTCAACCTGAGCGCTGGGGTAGATGTTGGCGTGCATCGCTTCAACGCCAGCCATTGGCAGACCCAAGGCAACAATGAATATCTGGACTTTTTTGGTTCGCCATTGGATCAGGACTTTCTCAACAGCCGTAGCAGCATCAACTGGGAGACTGATTTCACCGCTTCCTGGAATAGTGTCCTGGAACTGGCGATGATCCGGGATTACATCGACCAAAATCAAAGTAAAGATGCTGTGCACACCAATCGCAAGGAATTATCCTGGCAGAACAGCATCAACGTCAACACTACAGACATGCTTCTGCTGGGCGCCAAACTCAGCAATGAAGATGTCACCGCCAAAGGTGGTTTCTCTCCCTACGATTCAGATACAGATATTGTTGAAACCTGGGGACAATATGACCTGAGCCGAGGCAATCATCACCTTATCGCGGGAATCCGTTATCTTGATCATGAGGATGCAGGCAGTCATTTCACCTGGAGCCTGAACTATGGCTACAACTTTGGCAGTCACACCCGTGCCTGGGCAAGCGCTGCTACCGCATTTCGTGTACCCAGCGCCAACGAGCGCTTTGGTTTTGGCGGCAATACTGACTTGAAGCCCGAAGAATCCATCGCCTATGAGTTGGGTATGAAACATCAAATTGGCAACAACCACAGCATCAGTGCATCGCTATATCGAAATGATATCGACAACATGATCCAGTGGACCCTGGTGACGCCCCCGTGGACGGGTTACAACAAGAATATCGCGGAAGTGCGTATCGATGGTCTGGAACTGGGATACGATTATTCCAGTGGCGGGTTGAATCTGCACCTGGGAGGAAACTGGCAGAATCCTGAGGACAGAAGCACAGGCGATCAATTGTTGCGCCGCGCAGAACAAAGTCTCAATGCCCGAGCAGATTACAGTCTGGGCAGTTGGACCTTTGGTGGTGATATTCTATATTCAGGTGATCGTCAGGATTTTGGTGGCGTAACCCTGGACAGTTATACTCTGGTTAATCTCAATGCCAGTTATCAACTGAACAAAAACTGGCAACTTTTCGCCAAACTGGAAAATGCCTTTGATGAAGATTATGAACTCGCCAGTGGTTACAATACCCAAGGCCGTGCCGGCTTTGTCGGCATTCGCTTCAATCAGTAGTAGCTGCTGATGGCACGGTTGAGTCAAATCATCACCCGCAGTGGTGATTCAGGACAAACCGGGCTTGCCGATGGCAGTCGCGTGGACAAGGACAGTCCCCGCATTGCTTCTCTGGGCGATCTGGATGAACTCAATGCTGCCCTGGGATTATTGTCTGTCGTGTTGTCGGACAATGAGTTGCATGACCTCATACCACCGATTCAGCAACATTTGTTCAACCTTGGCGGGGAACTGGCACTTCCCGGTAGTAGCATCACCCAGAGCACTCATATTTTGGTACTGGAACAAAGTCTGGAACAACTGAACCAACATCTGCCACCACTCAAAGAATTTGTACTGCCTGGGGGCAATGGCGCTTCCGCGCAAGCCCATGTCGCCCGCGCCTTGTGCCGTCGCTGTGAGCGCAATCTGTGGGGGCTTTCCCGAATTGAAGCGGTTAATCCCGAATCACTAAAATATCTGAATAGATTGTCTGACTTGCTGTTCGTTATTGCTCGAACATTGGCACGGCAACACACAACTGAAGAAACCATGTGGGAGCGGAAAACATGAAGAAACCTGTGGTCATTATTGGTGTCGGTGAAATGGGTGGGGTATTCGCCCGAGGGTTCCTGCGACTTGGGCATCCTGTCTACCCTGTAGTGCGCTCCCAGAATATGCAACAAACCGCTGAGGAAATCGGTGATGTGGAAGCAGTGCTGATCGCTGTCGGCGAAAATGATCTGCAACCTATCTTGTCCCAACTTCCAAACATCTGGAAAGACAAGGTCATTTTGTTGCAAAATGAATTGTTACCTGCGGACTATGCACAACTACCTCAGGTGACGGTTATTTCCGTGTGGTTTGAGAAAAAACCGGGCATGGATTTCAAAGTCATTATCCCCTCCCCTTGTTACGGACCAAAGATGGATCTGGTCGAAGCAGCACTGAACACCCTCGGCATTCCTGTCAAAGCACTTGCCAATGACGATGAGCTTTTGTTTGAACTGGTGGTAAAAAATCTCTATATCCTCACCACCAATATTGCGGGTTTAAAAACAGGAGGTACGGTTGAGCAACTATGGAAGGAGCATCAAACCCTTGCCAACAAGGTAGCCGATGACATCATTGAGTTGCAGCAGGCACTAACTGGCAAAAAACTCGACCGGGAAGCCTTGATTCAAAGCATGTGCCATGCCTTTGATGGCGACCCCGATCATAACTGCATGGGGCGCAGCGCCCCGGCTCGCTTGCAACGCGCCCTCCAGCACGCGCAACAGAACGATCTGGATTTACCGACATTACAACAATTGGCCGCGGAGATGCATTGATGAACGAATTAATGCCAGGCAGTACCGTCACCCTGCATTTCAGTTTGCAACTCACCGATGGTACAGAAGCCTTCAATACCAACGATGACCCCCTCACCTGTACCCTGGGAGATGGTACATTGCTGCCTGGACTGGAATTGGCGCTATATGGCTTACAGGCTGGCGACGAACAAACCCTGACCTTGACCCCAGAACAAGCCTGGGGAGATCGTAACCCCGAATTACTGAAAGAAATTCCCCTGTCCGAATTTCCAGCGGACAGCGGGTTGCAGGTGGGCCAGGTACTTGCATTCAGTCTCCCTGATGGAGAAGAAACTACGGGAACCGTGCTTGCTATCGACGACAACGGGGTTCAGGTGGATTTCAATCACCCCCTCAGTGGGCATGAGGTGGTTTTCAGTGCAACAATTGTTGAGATCGACAATAGCGCACTTCCCCAAGAGTCATGATTGTCGCAATTAGGGAAGCTCTGATTGATTCTGGTGCGAGCAGATTGTGGTGAAAAATCGCTCAGTTCAAGGCGCAAACCGCGCGTAATA
>CAYXOS010000083.1:0-11928 GCA_964467115.1 uncultured Sedimenticola sp. | reverse complement strand
AAAAATCAAGCCGCGTAGTTTACCAAGATATGTCAGCATTTCAATCGAAAAATTTCGTAGCGGATCTCGATATGGTCTCCGGCAATACCCTGCAAAGCCTCGTCTTAACCAGTGGATATACAATCCCCAGTTGCACCTCGTTCAAAAAAAGAGCACGATTAATAGGATAATCACCCAAAAAAGCAGTAAGGCAGTATGACACCCAAGGCACTCGATCCCGTTCGCAAACACGTTGGTTCCAAAGTAATCGGTCAAAAAAATCTCATCGATGGCATGCTTATTTGCCTGTTGGCAGATGGACACTTATTGGTAGAGGGAATGCCTGGTCTTGCCAAGACCACCGCCGTAAATGCTTTATCTGAAGCCCTGGAAGGAGATTTTCAGCGGGTTCAATTCACCCCGGATTTATTGCCCTCTGATTTGGTTGGTACTGATATTTACCGACACGAAAAAGCCGAATTCGAGTTTCGCCCCGGCCCCCTGTTTCACAACATCTTGCTGGCGGATGAGGTCAACCGTGCGCCAGCAAAAGTCCAGGCAGCGTTGCTGGAAGCCATGGGGGAACGACAAATTACTGTCGGGCAACAAACCTATCCACTCCCTGAACTATTCATGGTGCTGGCCACCCAGAACCCCGTGGAACAGGAAGGCACTTATCAATTGCCCGAAGCCCAGCTTGATCGCTTTCTGATGCAAATCGTGGTTGATTATCCAACCCATGCCGAAGAAATGCAGATCCTGGATCTGGATCACAATCGCCAGCAGGAACAGGAAACCTCAGCACCGACGGTATTGAGCCAGAAATCCCTGTTTGCCATGCGAAAATCAGCATCAGAATTATTCCTGGATCCCAAGTTGAATCAGTACATCGTCGATTTGGTTCAAGCCACGCGCAATCCGGCTGCATACGATAAAGAACTGGCGCGCTGGTGCCGTTTTGGTGCTTCTCCCCGCGCCAGTCTGTCCCTGGCTCGTTGCGCCCGCGCTCGCGCCTGGCTGGATGAAGAAGACTTTGTTTCTCCCGGTCATATCCAGCAAATTGCACCGGACATTCTGCGCCACCGCGTGTTGCTCAGTTTTGAAGCAGAAGCAGAAGGCATCACCACCGATGACCTGATTCAGCGTCTGCTTTCTTTGGTTGCCATTCCCTGATCTCAGATGAGTCTCAAACCTGTTCTGGATGATCTGCTGGAATTGCGTCACCAGGCTCACGCCCTGGGGATGGCGTCCCATCACCTCGTCAATTCTTCTTTTGCCGGATTGTACGCTTCAGTATTCCGCGGACAAGGACTGAATTTCGAGGAGGTACGAGAGTATCAACAAGGCGATGACATCCGCAATATGGACTGGAAAGTCACCGCCCGTACCGGAGAGCCCCACCTCAAAGTATTCCGTGAAGAACGTGAACGCAGTGTCATGCTCTGTGTAGACAAAGGCTCACATATGGAATTCGGTACCCGGGGGACATTCAAGTCCATTCAGGCAGCACGTGCCGCTGCCCTGCTCGGCTGGGCAGCGAATCACCAGCACGACCGGGTAGGTGGCGTTTTGTTTGCTGATCCGGGGCAAGAAAATCATTATTTCCGAGCCACCAAAGATCGTCGTGCACTGTGGCGGTTGCTGCACGCCCTTACCACCCCAAACGCCGACAGCACGACTGAAGCAGAAGCCTTGCCCGATATACTGCGCAAAGCCAGCCGAGGTATTGGCACGGGTGGGCTGGTGTTTGTTATCGCAGATTTCAACCAGTCGCAGAAGGATCTGGACAAAGCACTGGCACAACTGGTGCAGCATCATTCGGTGGTGCTGATTCCAATTGACGATCCGGCTGATTTTGCGCTGCCCGATATGGGCAATGTCCTGTTCCGAAACGCCCAGGGCGAGCTGCTCGGTGTTGATACCTCAAACAAACAGGGACAACAGCGCTATCTTCAGGATTGGAAACAACGCCGTCAATTGCTGCTCAATACCGCCAATGCCCTCGGCATTGCAGTCATCCCCATCCGCACTGACCAAGATGTACATGCGGCACTGATGCAAGGTTTGGAAAGACGGTTACGCATGCGAGCGTGGTTATGAATCCAGACCTGATCGCCCGTATGCGCGACATCCATGAGCTGAATATGGCGCAGGTATCCTGGTGGCCTCCAGCCTGGGGCTGGTGGTTACTCGCTGCTGGGGTGATTGCCGCGGTTATCCTTGCCTGGTGGGCAATTCGCAACCTGCGCGCCTATCCCCCAGGAACCTGGCACAGAGATGCCCGCAACCAACTGCTGGCATTAAAAAAACTGTCTCGACAACTGACGCCAGAACAAAGCCTGCGTGAGCTGTCTGAACTGCTGCGCCGTATCGCCGTCACCCGACTCGGTCGGGAACAAGCAGCAGGTTTGAGTGGTAAGGAATGGTTACAGTGGTTGCAACAGCAAGACCCTGAAAATTTTCTTTGGGAAGAAAAAGCCCAAGCACTCATTACCACGCCTTATGCTCCCCCAGGATATTCCCAGGTCTCTGAAGAGCAGGTCATGCTACTCATTTCATCGGCATTGAACTGGGCTAAATATGACAGGAAAAAGCAGCCATGATCAACTTTCACTGGCCATGGATGATTCTTCTGTTGCTTCTGCCTTTGGTTCAATGGCTGCTGGCACACAACGCCCCACAACAAGAGCAACAGCAGCGAAACACAACCTTGTTACACCCTTCCCTGGCACATCTGCAACAAGCATTTACTACCAGCAAACCTGGTCGCAGTACTGGCTCCATGATACAAACCCTGCTGACCCTGCTGCTATGGGTGGGGATCACCTTTGCCTTGATGCGTCCGCACTGGCTGCAACCCATCACCCAGGAACGTATCGAAGGCTATGATTTGATGCTCGCGGTAGACGCATCACACTCCATGGAAGCCCTGGATTTCAGTGTAAACGGTCGGCAGGTTACCCGCATGCAGGTGGTTAAAGGTGTCATGGGACGCTTCCTGGATAATCGTGAAAACGACCGTGCAGGGCTGATTATTTTTGGTAATCAGGCATTTGTTTTGTCACCCCTGACTTTGGACAGAATCAGCGTCAAGCAACTGCTGAACAACCTCTTGCCACGTATCGCAGGAGATGGAACTGCCATGGGCGATGCCTTGGGGCTGGGGGTCAAGAAACTGCGGGAACGCCCTTCAGGATCACGAGTTTTGATTCTGGTTGCTGACGGTGAAAGTACGGCCGGCACGATTCCGCCGTTGGAAGCGGCAAAACTGGCGGCCAAAGAAGGCATACGCATCTATGCCATTGGGGTTGGCAGCCACCAGAAAAGCGTCCCTATTTTTGAACAGGGAAGACTCACTACCCGAACAGATTTGGGATTCGATGAAAGCCTGATGCGCCAAATTGCAGAATTGACCGGCGGTGCCTATTTTCGCGCTGACGACGCCAACGCATTGGAAAACATTTCTCAACGTATCAATACCCTGGAAAAAACCCAGGCAGAATCCCGCACCATATTCCTTCCCCAACCACTGTTTCGCTATCCTCTGGGTATTGCCATGATCAGTCTGCTGCTACTGGGACTTTTTCCTGGCGCTCGTTGGCGCAAACCCATGAAGGAAAGAAATGTTTGATTCCGGCGTACATTTCTCCCAACCTCTGTGGTTATCGGCAATCGCAGTAATACCCGTGGTTCTGGTTTGGCTTCGCTATAGTCGGGTGAGCAAAAACCGGGGGCAAGAGTCACTTTACGCCGACCCAGCCCTGCTCCCCTTTCTTACGGGTCAGGTGCAGACTAAGTCTGCAAACAAAACCCCTGTGCTGGCCGCATGGTCATTGTGCTGGATGTTATTCAGCATCGCCATGGCAGGTCCCAGATGGGATTTTGAACGTGTTTCTGCCTTTCAACCCGCCGCTGAACTGGTGGTATTGCTGGACATTTCCGCCTCCATGAATATTCGGGATGTCCGCCCTTCCCGACTCGCCCGCGCCCATCAGGAAATCCAGGATATGTTGCGCCTCAATCCAGGCATTCCCATGGGACTGATCGCCTTCGCTACGGTTGCTCATGTGGTTGCGCCGGTCACTGAAGACATGGAAACCCTGAAACGCACCCTGCCCAGCCTGTCTACAGACTTGGTGCAACTTCCCGGCAGCCGCCTGGAAAATGCCCTGGAAAAAGCTCAATTGCTGTTGACACGAACCGACAGCAGACAGGCACGTCATATTCTGTTGATCACTGACGGAGACTTTGTCGAGCCAAATCTATTGGACAAAGTTGATAAACTCGCCAGCAACAACATACATCTGCATATACTTGCGGTGGGCACCGAAGGTGGCGGCCCTATTCCGAACCTTTCCGGCACCTTACCCAATGGCAGCCCCGTGCTTTCGCGTTTGAACACGACGCAATTGCAAAACCTCGCCACCCACGGCAAAGGGCTGTTTCAAATTGCTGACTTCAACGCCAAAGACACGCAAAAAATCTTCGACTTGATTTTGGCTGATGCCGAGCAAATGCAGAACGAAAACATCCCCACCCGCATCTGGAATGAACGTTTTTATCTGTTCTTGTTGCCTGCAATCTTCCTGCTTTTATATCTTTTCGGCGGCAGGCATCGTTTTGCCAGGAAAGTCGCATGAAGGCATTTCTTTTTCTACCTTTGTTATTTGCTATCAGTGCCTGTTCTGATCAGAATGCGTTTGAGAATCAACAGCAAATTGCCCTTGCCTATTTCCAACAAGGCAATTATGAAAAAGCAGCTGCGCTGTTTGATAATCCCTGGCAACAAGGCGTCAGCCACTATCGTGCGGGAAACTATGAGCAAGCCCTGAAAGCATTTTCTCAGGTCGAAGACAAGAACCAAAAAACCGAAGCGCTCTACAACCAGGGCAACGCATTGTTCAAGATGAACGCCCTGGAGCAAGCAGCAGAAGCCTATCGACAGGTATTGGCACGAGACAGCAAACATGACGACGCACGCTATAATCTCAGTCTGATTACCGCATTACTGGCAGAAATCGAGGAGAAGAAATCCGAACAAGAAACATCGGAACCCGAGAAAGAAGAAGAGAAAACAGAGAACAAGGAACAACAGGACGCCAAGCAGGAGCAACAAGAGCAACAGGAATCTTCGGGTGAAGAAGAACAACAGGATGAGGAGCAACAATCCTCTGGTGATGAGGAAAAAGAGCAGCAATCCTCTGGCGATCAGGAATCAGAACAGCAGCAGTCTTCCGGGGAAGAAAGTGACAAGGAACAGCAATCTTCCGGAGATCAACAATCCGAGCAGCAGTCATCCGGAGAACAGGACTCAGAACAACAATCATCCTCAGGCGAACAGGACTCCGATAGCCAGCAATCATCTGATTCGCAGTCGGATCAACAAGGTGAAGAAGGGGAAGATACATCTGAAACCCAGTCCTCCCAGGGCAGCGAAGAAGCACAACAAGATGCCTCAAATGGCGAGGAAGAACAACAGCAAGACACCTCAAATGGCGAAGAAGAGCAACAAACAGACAGGGGCGATCAGGAACAAGCCCAGCCAACTGATGCGGGTGAACAGCAACCTGACGATTCTCAACAAGCTGGTGACAAACCCGAACAAAACCAGGATCAGGACGGTGAGACAGAGGGATCTGAGGACAAACAAAGTCAGCAGGGTGCTGACGAATCCGATCAGCCTCTTCCCGGTGAACAACAAGGAGAAGCAGATCAACCCGAGGGAAAATCCCCCAAGGAAGATCCCCAAACACCCCAAACTGCTGGCGGAGAGCTCAATTCCGATGAACCCAGACCTGGAAAACAGCCACAACAAAAGCCAGGGGCTGCTGCCAAGGAGTCTGAATCATTCAATACCGAAGACATGGGAAAATCCCAAGAGGCTGTGGAAGGTTTCGATCAACTCGGAAAGCAATCGACGCCAGAGACACAAAACCCACCCGATAAAAATAGCCAGGGTGGAGAAAATGCTGAAGATAGTGGTATGGGCAGCATGAGTCTGATGGAACAATGGTTACAACAAGCTGAAGGAAATCCTGCTTATCTATTACGCAATCAATTCATGCTGGAAGAACAACGTGCCGTAAGCAAAGGCACCGCCCCATTGCAAGAACCGCGTCCCTGGTAATCCCTCCACTCCAGGGTGCACAGGGGGCGGAGTCAGATCATACCCACGCCATTACAAGAATCAGAAGCAGACGATCACCAAACCATCATGTTTACCCAATTCCCCCCACTTTGACTCCAACCCCGTCCAAACGAAATCCTTTGGCAGATTGCCTCCGGGCAGTTAAAATCTCTTGCTTTGCAGCACCAACCCAGAGAAAAACCATGAGCGCACAAATCCTCGATGGCAAAGCCATTGCCGCTGACTTGCGAACAACCATCCGGCAGGAAGTGGACAACATCACCCAAGGCGGTCAACGCCCTCCTGGGCTTGCCGTTATCCTGGTGGGCGAAAACCCCGCTTCCCAGGTATATGTACGCAACAAGCAGAAAGCCTGTGAAGAGGTTGGTTTTCTTTCTGAATTGATCCGACTGGATGCCGATACTGCGGAAGTGGAATTGTTGTCACTTATCGATGACCTCAACCAGCGCCAGGAAATCGACGGCATACTGGTACAATTACCCTTGCCCGAGCAGATCAACGAGGAAACGGTTATCGAACGCATTCTGCCGACCAAGGACGTGGATGGCTTTCATCCCTACAATGTTGGTCGTCTGGTGCTGCGCATGCCGCTACTGCGCCCCTGTACGCCCAAAGGTGTGATGACCATGCTGGAACGCACGGGCATGGAACTGGCTGGCAGGGATGCGGTCATCATTGGTCAATCCAATATTGTGGGACGCCCTATGGCACTGGAACTGCTCATGGCGCGTTGTACGATTACCGTTTGTCATAGCCGCACCAAGGATCTGACAGACAAGATTCGCAGTGCAGATATTGTCATCGCGGCAGTGGGCAGAGCAGAATTTGTGCAAGGCGACTGGATCAAACCCGGCGCCATCGTGGTCGATGTCGGCATAAATCGCAAAGACGACGGTAAACTCTGCGGCGATGTCGATTTTGCCTCAGCCAAGGAAGTAGCAGGCTGGATTACCCCTGTTCCCGGTGGTGTCGGCCCTATGACCATCGCTACCTTGCTGGAAAACACCTTACAGGCAGCAAAGCTGCACAATACGCCAACACAATAGGAAACAGCCCATGGCTCAATATATCTTCACCATGAACCGCGTCAGCAAGGTTGTGCCTCCCAAGCGCACTATCCTGCGTGATATTTCCTTATCTTTCTTTCCTGGTGCCAAGATTGGGGTGCTGGGTCTCAATGGATCAGGAAAATCAACCCTACTGAAGATCATGGCAGGACTGGATGAAGAATTTGATGGTGAAGCCCGTCCTCAATCCGGCATCCGCGTCGGCTATCTTCCCCAGGAACCCCAGTTGGACGAAAACAAGGATGTGCGCGGTAACATCGAAGAAGCTCTGGGAGAAGTTCAGCAAGCCATCGATGAGCTGGAAAAGGTTTACGCTGCCTATGCCGAACCAGATGCCGATTTCGATGCCTTGGCAAAGCGCCAGGCTGAGTTAGAGAATATTGTACAGGCTGGCGACGGCCACCAGATCGAGCGCCAACTGGAAGTGGCTGCCGAAGCCCTGCGCCTGCCCCCCTGGGATGCAGACGTAAGCAAACTTTCTGGTGGTGAACGACGCCGAGTTGCCTTGTGCAAGCTGCTGTTGTCCAAACCTGACATGCTATTGCTCGACGAACCCACCAACCACCTGGATGCCGAATCCATTGCCTGGTTGGAGCGCTTTCTGCATGAATACAATGGCACTGTAGTCGCCGTTACCCATGATCGCTACTTCCTCGACAATGTTGCCGGATGGATTCTGGAATTGGATCGTGGCCATGGCATTCCCTGGGAAGGCAATTACTCTTCCTGGCTGGAGCAAAAAGAAGCCCGTCTCGAACAGGAAGCCAAGCAGGAAGCAGCTCGCATCAAGGCGATGAAGAAAGAACTGGAATGGGTACGCACCAACCCCAAGGGGCGACAGGCAAAATCCAAGGCACGCTTGCAACGTTTTGACGAACTGCAAAGCCAGGAATTCCAGAAGCGCAACGAAACCAACGAGATATACATCCCTCCGGGTGAACGTCTGGGCGATCTGGTCATCGAAGCCAAGGGTGTCGCCAAATCCTATGGTGAGCGACTGTTGTTTGAAGATCTGAATTTCTTCCTCCCCCCGGGTGGCATCGTGGGCATCATCGGCCCTAACGGCGCGGGTAAAACCACCCTCTTCCGCATGATTTCCGGGCAGGAGCAGCCTGACTCGGGTGAACTGCGTCTGGGAAAAACCGTACAGCTTGCCTATGTTGATCAAAGCCGTGACTCCCTGGATGACAGTAAAACCGTATGGGAAGAAATTTCTGACGGTCAGGATATTATCGTGGTTGGACGCTTTGAAATGCAGTCCCGCGCTTATGTGGGACATTTCAACTTCCGGGGTTCTGATCAACAGAAGCGTGTTGGCGATCTGTCAGGCGGTGAGCGTAACCGGGTGCATTTGGCTAAATTATTGCGTTCTGGTGGAAATGTATTGCTACTTGACGAACCCACCAATGACCTCGATGTAGAGACCCTGCGCGCCCTGGAAGAAGCCCTGCTCACCTTTCCAGGCTGTGCCGTGGTCATTTCTCACGACCGCTGGTTCCTGGATCGGATTGCCACCCACATTCTGGCATTCGAAGGTGATTCAAAGGTTGTCTGGTTTGAAGGCAATTATGAAGACTATGAAGCCGACAGAAAGCGGCGTCTGGGTGAAGCTGCCGACCAACCTCATCGAATTAAGTATCGGCGTATCGATGCTTGAATGAAATTCTATGCCGCAGCAGATTATCAACCCCAATGCCAGGTACTGTTTGAACGCTACCAAGCGAAAATATTAGGTTTGCTTCCGGAGGCTCGGGTAGCACATATCGGAGCCTCCTCTATCGAAGGAGCCATTTCCAAAGGGGATCTGGATATATTTGTCGGAGTAGATACCAAGGATTTGGAAGCCAGCGTGCTGGCACTGCATACCCTTGATTTTGCAGTGAAAAAGAACACGTTGAGAACCCCTGCCTTATGTATGCTCGAATCCACATGCGGTGAAGAGGTTGCATTACAAGTAGTTGCCAACGGTTCAGAATTTGAAAGTTTTCTCGTGTTTCGTGATCGGCTACGAAACAGTCAATCTCTTCTGGACGAGTACAATAAACTGAAAATACGCTGTCGTGGCATGTCCATGAAGGACTATCGTGTCCAAAAGGGTAAGTTCATTTCCAAGGTTCTGAGGGATTGCTAGCCACCCTATCCAGCATCCGCTGCCTTGCGCCGAAATCGACCCGGCGAATCTCCTTTCACTTTCTTGATTCTCTGCACCAACTCCAGCAATTTGGGGACTCTGAGCAACATCAACAGCCCAAAAACAGCCAAATAGACCAGTGGCAGTAATAAATCAGCCTTTACCAGCCAGATATAGTGGAGTATCCCCAGAAATGCAGCTGCATATGCCAGTTGATGCAAGCGCTTCCAGTGCTTTCCCATCCGCCGCATACTGAAGATATTGGAGGTAAGCGCCAGTGCAGTCAGAATCAATACCGAAAGGAAACCGACGGTGATATATGGGCGTTTGACAATATCCGCCAACATGCCGGACCAGGCAAATTCCCGATCCAGCCATAGCCATACCAGCACATGCAAACTGGCGTAAAAAAAGCTGAACAAGCCCAACATACGCCGCAACAATACGGGTCTACGCCAACCTGTGAGATTCTTCAATGGCGTAATTGCCAAGGTAATCAGCAGGAAACGCAATGTCCAACTTCCGGTCTCATGACTGAGGGTTTCGACAGGATTGGCACCTAAATCGTTGTTGAATCCCCCCCAAAGCATCCCCACCAGGGGAAGCAAAGCCAACAGAAAAACAGGAATCTTCCACTTTTTCATCAGAAATTCTTACGCAGGTCCATACCGGTGTACAGGCTGGCAACTTCCTCGGCATAGCCGTTGAATAACTGGGTGTCTTCCTTGCTACCAAACAACCCTTTCCCCAACACCCGATGACGTTTTTGGCTCCAGCGAGGATGTCTCACATCGGGATTCACATTGGCATAAAAGCCGTATTCATTGCTCGCCATGCGCCGCCAGGTATTCATCGGCATGGTTTCGGAAAAACGAATGGAAACAATGGATTTAATATTCTTGAAGCCATACTTCCAGGGAACGACCAGGCGCAAAGGTGCGCCATTCTGCCCTGGCAAAACCTCGCCATACAAGCCGGTAGCAATAAATGCCAGAGGATGCATGGCTTCGTCTATACGCAACGCCTCCCGATAAGGCCATTTCAACACATCACGCTTTTGTCCAGGCAGCCTCTCGGGATCATAAAGGGTTTCAAATTCCACATACTTGGCTTTTGATGTGGGTTCGAAACGCCTGAGTAAATCTGCCAGAGGGAAACCAACCCAGGGCACCACCATTGCCCAAGCTTCGACACAACGAAAGCGATAGATGCGTTCTTCCTGATCAAATTTGAGAATGTCTTCAATGTCGATCACCCCAGGCTTGGCACATTCACCAGATACCTTGATGCTCCAGGGGCGTGTTTTCAATGCGTGGGCATTTTCAGCCGGATCACGCTTTCCATAACCCAGTTCATAGAAATTGTTGTAGGTGGTGACATGCTTGTAAGCGGTAGGTTCCAGGCTTTTTCCATAGGCGGTTTCTTTGACCGACAGCAGTTTCTTCTCCTTTCCCGGGCCAGAATAAACAGCATGGGCAAGCCCACTCATGCCCCCCAACATCAGCCCGGCGCCTGCGGCCATGCCGGCCTTGATCAACTGGCGACGATTGAGCCAGATGTCCTGATCTGTGATTTCCGAGGGCTTGATGTTTTTTGGTCGATAGATAGGCATGAATAATTCCCAGAGTGATTTGTACGTCCTTGTACATAGATCGGCAGGATTCAGAATTTATTTCAGAGCAATAAGAAATCCCCTGCCCTCAAGCAGGCCAATGCCAAGCAGAGATGCCCTTCAGTAATATCGTGAGGGTCGTTGCTGCGCAGCGGGAGCAGGAGAGTCATATGCGCGTTGTTCTTGACCTTCAATCACTGGTTTCAGGTAGATTTCCACCCGACGATTGAGCTGCCGCCCAGCCTCTGTCGCATTACTGGCTCTCGGCTCTTCCTCGCCCCTGCCTTCCATTTGCACTCTTGATCCTCGAATACCACGACTCATCAGATATTCGCCTACAGCCTCTGCACGGCGCTCTGACAAACGCTGGTTGTACTCCATTGATCCGGTGCTATCGGTATGGCCAACCACGTGAATGATGGTCTTGTTGTATTTCCTAACGATATTCGCCAGTTTATCCAGAGTATGTTCAAAACCGTGCTTGATGGTTGCACTGTCAAAATCGAAGGACACTTCGCTATCCAGGGTCAGTTTGAGGCTGTCATCCTTCATGCGCTGAATTTCCAGCTCATGGGCGGCCTGTTCTCTTGCCAATTGTTCTTCGAGTTCGCGCTGTTGCTTGTCCATGTAGTAGCCCGCACCACCACCTGCCAATGCACCTAAAGCTGCACCAATGTAAGCACCGCTTTCTCCAGACATTTCGTGACCGATCACTGCACCAGCAACTGCACCTACCATGGCCCCAGTTTTCGTCTTTCGGTTTGGATCAGATGGATCTGTGCAGCCACTCAATGCAACCGCTCCTGATAAAACAATTGTTCCTATCAAAATTCTCATGTTTTTCCTCCATTTACGAACCGCCGATTGATTCCGAGTGAAATGATGAACGGGATGGAATGTTCGAGTTCAACGTGTCAATTGCAGCGAATAGTCGGGCTATTGCCAAGATTGAGAACACAGAAACTGGACATTTCATCCGATCAGCAACCAC
>CAYXOS010000082.1:1608-12018 GCA_964467115.1 uncultured Sedimenticola sp. | reverse complement strand
ATCAATGCGCCGGTGATGCGCAAGATCATTCACGATTATGCACGGGATGCCGGTGTACGGCGTCTGGACAAGCAGTTGGCGAAGATCGTACGCAAAGCCGTGGTCAAAATGCTGGAGGGGACAAAACCCCCTGTCCAGATCACCCTGGACAATCTCAAATCCTATCTGGGACCCGCCATTTTCACGGATGAGCGAAACCTTTCGGGGCCTGGGGTGGTTACGGGTCTGGCATGGACCTCCATGGGGGGAGCCACCCTGAGTATTGAAGCCGTACATACCCACAGCTTTGTGCGGGGTTTCAAACTGACCGGGCAGCTGGGTGATGTGATGAAGGAATCTGCCGAGATCGCCTATGGCTATGTCATCAGCCATGCACAACAATTCGGTATCGACGCTGATTTCTTCGAGAAATCCTTTATTCACCTGCACGTTCCAGCAGGCGCTACGCCCAAAGACGGTCCTTCAGCCGGCGTGACCATGGCCTCTGCGCTGTTGTCCCTGGCGTTGAACAAACCCGTGCGCAATATTGCCATGACTGGCGAACTCACCCTCACCGGCGAGGTCTTTCCCGTTGGCGGCATTCGCGAAAAAGTCATCGCAGCCAGACGTGCTGGTATTCGTGAACTGATTCTGCCCGTGGATAATCAGGGTGATTGGGAAGAAATTCCTGCCCATATCCGCAAAGGCATCAAGATACATTTCGCCACCACCTACCACGATGTGCTGCCACTGCTGTTTGCCAAACGCTGATTGGGATTTGCGCTATGATGAAGTTATAGGTCGTAGTCAGGAGCATACAATGGACAGAAGAATCAGCCCACGAGTTGAATGGCATGGCCCCATTCACTACCGAACATCAGCAGACGGGAAACACCATACGGGCTTTCTCGCTAATATCAGCACTACCGGCGGTATGCTGTGGCTGCCCGAAAAATTGCAGGTTGGGGACAAACTGGATGTGGTGATGAAATCAGAATACGACCCGGCTCCTGTACACATGCACATGCAGGTGGCACGTCTGATTGAAGAACAGCGTCACGACTACTGGGGCTACGGTTGCACCCTGGAAACCCATGAGCCGTGGGAGCAATGAGTACCAGGAGCACCATGGATCGGAGTCAAATCACTCTATATCATTGAATTTATACAACATCTTACTGATTTGACTCCGACTCCATCTGCGATCAGGCATAGACCGCCATCGCTGCATCCAGCGCCTTACCCTTGTGGATAGGCGCGTTCATCTGCCCCAACACGGCTTCAAGGGCAGACAGACACAACATCACATTCTTCTGATTGCTGGCATGACCCATCAAGCCGATTCGCCATACCTTGCCAGCCAAGGCTCCCAGACCAGCGCCAATCTCAAGATTGAAATCTTCCAGCAGCGCTTTGCGTACAGCACCTTCATCCACACCTTCGGGTACGGTTACTGCATTGAGCTGTGGCAGACGATCACCTTCTTTGACGATGAAGCCTATGCCCATGGCTTCCAGCCCAGCTTTCAATGCCTGATGATTTTTTTCATGTCTCGCCCAGGCATTTTCCAGCCCTTCTTGTTGCAGAATGCGTAGTGATTCATGCAAGGCATACAGGGAATTGACCGGTGCCGTATGGTGATAGGTGCGTTGGGCACCGCTCCCCCAATACCCCATGACCAGATTCAAATCCAGGAACCAGCTCTGTACCGGGGTGGCGCGATTCTTGATTACATCCAGCGCCTTGTCACTAAAGCTCACCGGTGACAACCCTGGCACACAGGACAGGCATTTCTGGGTACCGGAATAGATCGCATCGATCCCCCATTCATCGACTTTGACCGGCGTGCCGCCCAAGGATGTCACCGCGTCCACAATGGTGAGGCAATCATGTGCCTGAGCCAGCTTGCACAATGCCGCTGCATCAGACTGTGCCCCGGTAGAGGTTTCGGCGTGAACGAAGGCAAGAATTTTGGCATCCGGATTGGCGGTCAGTGCCGCTTCCACTTTCTCCACATCGACAACAGCTCCCCACTCTTCTTCCACCATGATGGCTTCACCACCACAGCGGGTGACGTTTTCTTTCATTCGACCACCAAACACCCCATTTTGACAGACGATAACCTTGTCACCCGGCTCCACCAGATTGGCGAAACAGCTTTCCATTCCTGCAGAACCAGGCGCAGAGACAGGCATGGTCATGGCATTCTTGGTCTGGAAAGCATATTGCAGCAATGCCTTGACCTCTTCCATCATCTCCACGAAACGGGGATCGAGATGACCAATGGTGGGGCGCGACAATGCCTCCAGAACACGCGGTGAGACATCAGAAGGCCCAGGACCCATCAGGGTACGAACCGGCGGATTAAAGGTGGAGACTGTGGACATGTTCAATTCCTCTATTGTTATCCGGCTATTACAAGCGCCGGTATTGATATATTGTTGGACAGAATATACCAGTGCCGCGATCTGCAAATCCATGCCTTTATCCCCGGAATTACGTCAATCCCTGAAAGCTGTCTTGCCGACTGACGGATTTATCGAGAAAAAAGCCCTGTTGCGCCCCTATGAATGTGATGGGCTGACCGCCAAACGCAGCCTGCCCCTGGCTGTGGTATTGCCCGAAAATGAATCTCAGGTACAGGCAGTGGTAAGGCTTTGCCACCAGCACCAACTGCCGTTGGTTCCTCGGGGCGCAGGCACAGGGCTTTCAGGGGGCGCGCAACCCCTGGAGCAGGGACTGGTACTGAGCCTGGCGCGGCTCAAACGTATCCTGCACATTGATCCGGACAATCTCTGTGCCCGGGTTCAGCCCGGGGTGCGCAATCTCGCCATCAGTGACGCAGCCCGCAAGCTGGGATTGTATTATGCCCCCGACCCTTCCTCACAGATCGCCTGCACCATTGGCGGCAATGTGGCGGAGAATTCCGGCGGCGTGCATTGCCTCAAGTACGGCCTTACAGTACACAATATCCAGAAAATTCGCGTCATCCTGGCAGATGGGGAGATTCTCACCCTCGGCAGTGACGCCCTGGACAGCCCCGGCTACGACCTGCTGGCGCTATTTACCGGCTCGGAAGGTCTTCTCGGCATCATCACCGAAGTCACCGTCAAGCTGTTACCAGAACCACCCACAGCACAGGTCATCCTGGGGGCTTTTGACTCAGTCGAACAAGCTGGCGAAACCGTAGCCGCCATTATTTCTGCGGGTATTATTCCAGCAGGTCTGGAGATGATGGACAATCTTTCCCTGCGTGCGGCTGAAGATTTTGTGCATGCAGGTTATCCCATCGATGCCGCCGCCATTTTGCTGTGCGAACTGGATGGAACCAAAGAAGAGGTCGAAGCCGGTATCGAAGAAGTAATACAGCTGTTCCAACAACATGAATGCAGTAGCTATCGCCTTTCGGCATCAGAACAGGAACGCCAGCAGCTCTGGGCAGGGAGGAAAGCCGCCTTCCCTGCTGTCGGACGTATTTCTCCCGATTACTACTGTATGGATGGCACCATTCCTCGCCACCAGCTACCCAGGGTATTGTCCCGACTGGAACAGATGTCCGCCCAATACCAACTCCGGGTCGCCAATGTGTTTCATGCCGGGGATGGCAATCTGCACCCCCTGGTACTTTATGACGCAAACAAGCCCGGGGAACTGGAAAAGGCTGAGAAATTTGGCGCTGACATCCTCAGTCTGTGCGTGGAAGTAGGCGGCAGCATCACTGGCGAGCATGGCGTGGGCAGTGAAAAGATCGATCAGATGTGCGTGCAGTTTCAAGCCCTGGAACTGGCTCAGTTTCACGCCATCAAGTCCGCTTTCGACCCCAAGGGTCTGCTCAACCCCGGCAAAGCCATACCCACCTTGCATCGTTGCGCAGAGCTGGGTGCCATGCACGTCCATAACGGCGAACTGCCCTTCCCGGATCTGGAGCGCTTTTAATGGACATCCAGGAGCAGATTCAGCAAGCCTGGGAACAGGGTATTGGCCTGAATATTCAAGGTGGTGGCAGTAAACATTTTCTGGGGAAAAAACAGCCGCCCGGAGAGCCTGTTTCCACGAGAACCCTGAACGGCATCATAGACTATCAACCCGCAGAGCTGTTTATCCGCGCCCAGGCAGGAACACCCTTAGTAGAAATTCAGGCACTGCTAAAGCAAAATGGGCAGATGCTGCCTTTCGAGCCGCCTGTTTTTTCCGGCAATGCAACTTTGGGGGGCAGCATCGCCAGCGGATTGTCTGGTGCCTGCCGTCCCTGGTCAGGTTCCGCCCGGGACTTTGTCCTCGGCTGCACCTTGATCAACGGCAAAGGTGAACAACTGCGCTTTGGTGGTGAAGTGATCAAGAATGTTGCCGGATATGACGTATCACGCCTGCAATGTGGCGCTTTTGGCACCCTGGGGGTACTGATTGATCTGAGCATAAAAACCATTCCCCTGCCCCAACGGGAAATCACCCTGCGTCTGGATGTTAGCGAGCAGCAGGCGCTACAGCGCTTTGTCCGCTGGAACCAACAACCCCTGCCTTTGAGCGGTGGTGTCTGGCATCAGGGCAGCCTGTGGATTCGCCTCAGCGGTAACCCGGCTGCCGTCTCCCAGGCAAAGCAAGAAATTGGGGGCGAGGAGCAACAAGACAATGGATTTTGGCAACAACTGAACAACCATCAACTGCCATTTTTCAACGCCAAAGCGCCTTTATGGCAACTGTCTTTGCCTCGTGCCACCCCCACCATCGACTTGCCCGGTAATTATCTATTGGACTGGGCAGGCGCACGCCGCTGGCTCATCAGCACTGCCCCCGCAGAACAAATACAACAGCTGGCGGCAGACAACGGAGGACATGCCATTTCCTACCACAATCATTGCTTTCCACCGTTACCGCCGGGATTAATGGCATTGCAGCAACGACTGAAAGCGGCTTTCGACCCCAAGGGAATTCTCAACCCCCAGCGGCTGTACCCCGAGCTGTAACATGGAAACCCATATCAACAGCAGCCTTGAGAGAACTACAGAAATCGCAGAGGCCGAAGCCATTTTACGCAGCTGCGTTCACTGCGGATTTTGCACCGCAACCTGCCCTACCTACCAATTGCTGGGTAACGAACTGGACAGTCCACGCGGACGTATCTACCTGATCAAAGAAATGCTGGAAAGGGGAGAAGCCAGCATAGAAACCCGGCAATATCTGGATCGCTGCCTGCTGTGCCGTGCCTGCGAAAGCACTTGTCCTTCTGGTGTTCGTTATTCCCGTTTGCTGCACACGGGAAGGCATCTTGCCCATCGCCTCGCGCCTGCACCCCTGAGCGAACGTGGGCTGAAATTCCTGCTCAAAGCCTTATTGCCCTATCCAAAACGCCTCGCACCCCTGCTTTCTGTTGCCCGCAAGCTACGTCCAATATTACCAACGTCGCTGAAAAGCAAGATTCCCGCCCCAAACAATTTCCGTCGGGAAAATAACATCCCGGCAATACAAACGCGCAAGGTCGTCCTGTTTCAGGGCTGCGTACAATCCGTGATTGCCCAGTCCATTAACCACGCCGCTCAGAATGTACTACAGCGGCTGGGAATTCAGACATGTACAGCCAAAAACGAAGGCTGCTGTGGAGCGGTGCATCACCATCTCGATGACAAAAAACGCGCACAAGTCATGGCAAAGAACAACCTGGATCAGTGGTGGAAACACATTGAACAGGGTGCCGAAGCCGTGATTTTTACCGCCAGCGCCTGTGCGCTCGAAGCGAGAGAATATCCATTGCTGTTTTCTGAAAATAAGGAATATAGGGACAAATCACAGCAAATTCTGCCTTATTTAATGGAAATAGAGGCATTTATATCATCCCAGAACCTGACAGCCCTCACCATCTCCGAAACAGCGCCCAGCATCAGCTTCCACGCGCCATGTACATTGCAACATGGTCTGCAAGCATCCGGGTGTACAGAATCACTACTTCGGGCATTGGGATTCCATATCCATGAGCCTGACGACGCCCATCTCTGCTGCGGTTCAGCGGGAACCTACTCAATTCTGCAACCGAAACTTTCTCTGATGCTGCGTGACAACAAACTTGAACACTTGCAACAAAGTGGCGCTGATGTCATTGCCAGCGCCAACATTGGTTGCCTGATGCATCTGCAAGGTGGTACTTCTCAACCGGTGAAACACTGGATCGAATGGCTGGATCAATACTGCAGCTGAGTCCCTACTTGGAATAGACTGAATCACAGCAAAAAGCCCCGCCAAATCAACTTGGCGGGGCTTTCAGGAAAATCCTTCTTACCTTAAAAACTTCAAATCAATGCAAACCTTGCACATACTGAGCGACGGCTTCGATCTCCTGATCACTCAGCTTGGAAGCAACACCGGCCATCATGCCATTCATGTCATTGCTGCGCGCACCTGAACGGAAAGCTTTGAGTTGCTTGGCAACATAAGCCGCGCTTTGGCCACTCAGACCAGGGAAGTTGGCTGCACCATTACCAGCACCCGCTGGGCCATGACAACCGGAACAGGCTGGGGCACCATTACTGCTACCCGCGTTATACAGGCTTTGTCCCATTTCTACCTTGTCTGCAGCCGCTTCACCAACGGTGCGCGTCTGGCTGGAAAAATAGGCCGCTAGATCTTCAATATCCTGATCCTTCAAGGGTGCCGCCATGGGAGCCATGGTTGGATCCTTGCGCTTGGCTGCTTTGAAATCATGCAGTTGCTTCTGAATATACTTGGGATGCTGTCCAGCCAGTTTTGGCCACAGAGGATTGGCGCCACTATTGCCATCTGCTCCATGACATGCTGCACAAGCCGCAGATTTTGTTTTGCCTGCAGCGGCATCACCAGCTGCTTGCGCTACACCAGAAACCGCCATGGCGACAAAAGATGCAATCAACAGTGCTTTTTTCATTTCATACTCCAAGTACATTCTAAAATTCTTAATTAATCATCGAAAAAACAGGGAGCAACAAAAGGCTCCCTGTTTCAACTTCCGATTCGTCTTATTTCAAGCCGGAGAAGTGGGCTGCCACATTTTCCATATCCTGCTCAGACAACATCGCCGCCTGTGGAGACATCAAAGGATCTTTACGGGTACCCGCTTTAAATGCTTTGAGCTGCTTAATGATGTAATCAGCCTTCTGACCAGCAAGATTAGGCCACAGTGCATTGGCACTGATACCGTTGGCGCCATGACATGCAGCACATACAGCTGCTTTTGCCTTACCTGCCGCTGCATCGCCTGCCGCTACTGCTGAACCCAAAGAACTCATACCTGCTGCCAATACAGCAATCATAATGATTTTTTTCATTTCCCAACTCCACAATTTCTCAAGTTATGCTAAAGACACTGCCTCGAGAGGCAGAATAAAAACCCCGTATGTATAACAGAGAATGCTTAATTAGGTCAACTGCTATTAATCATGGATTTGCTGCAGTCTTCCCGCAGGATGCTGGTAAATATACCGAATTATCAATAGATTATATGAAATTATGCCGCCTGAGAAGCAATCCATTGCTGTAGCTTTTCTCGACTCAAAGGATGGCTTATATAGTACCCCTGAAGCATATCGCACTCCATTTTTCGCAACATTACCGCCTGCTCCATCCCTTCCACCCCCTCTGCAACAACGCTCAACCCCAGGTCATGGGCAAGATTGATGGTCGCCCTTACAATTGCCAGATCACTTTCCCACTTGATCATATTCATAACAAAACTCTTGTCCACTTTCAGCTCATCAACAGGCAGACGGGACAAATAGGCGAGGGAGGAATGCCCGACACCAAAGTCATCGATGCTCAAACCGATACCGATAGCTGCCAGTTGCAGCAACACTTGTAATGCCCGCTCTGAATCCTGCATGATTGCGCTTTCGGTGACTTCAAACCTTACATTTGCGGGATCAAGTCCGTACTCACCGATTTTTCTCTCGACCCACAAGGGAAACCCGTCTTCATCAAGGACTCTGGCGGACAGGTTAATTGCCATGCTGACCTTGATTCCCTGCTTCAACAACGCCTGCTGGGTCTCAAAGACATTTTCCACGGTCCAATGGGTCAAGGTCACGATGTGTCGGGTTTGTTCCACCAAAGGAATGTAAGTGTCACAGGGGAGTAAACCGTGCTCCGGGTGATTCCAACGCAGCAGTGCTTCAAAAGTATGGGTATGCGGCGAGGTCAACATCAGTTTGGGCTGATAAACCATATTCAAATGTCCATCCAGCATGGCATCTTTGATTCCGGTAATCAGCGCCAGCCGATCCATTTTGTTGCTGGCATCCTCTTGTGAAAAAACAATGCTGTTGTTCCCTGCGTTTCGGGCTTTGGCGACGGCATCATCGGCATGTTTGATCAGAACAGCCATTTCACTGCCCTGGTCGGGAAAAATTGCCACACCAATGGACGCATTCACGGTCAATGACGACTGGGCAACATCCAGGGGTCGAATCAAACTATTGTGCACCTTGCGTGCGATAATACTTGCTTCCACTTTCTCGTTGATATCCGCAACAACTGCAAACACATCGCCGTCGAAGCGGGCCACGGTATCCGTATCTCGCAATCCTTTTTCAATATTTGCCGCCACCAGGCGCAGTACTTCATCACCAATCTCGTAACCCAGATTTTGGTTGATCCGTTTGAAATCATTGAGACTTGCTAGCAAAAACAAAAATCGCTTGCCTGAACGGGTGGCATTGGCAATTTTGCTGTTGAGCCGTTCTTCCAGCAACATGCGGTTCGGCAATGAGGTCAATGGGTCATGGAAACTTTGGTATCGAAGTTGAGACTGTAAAATCTGCTGTTGCTCCTGCAAGTACGACAGCTCTTTTTCCCGCCCTACCAGCAAATACATCAATACAGCAGGTGCAACCAGCATCAGCACCAGCAACAAGCCATGGTTCAAAAGCAAACGATACAGGGGCAGGTCAGACAAGACTTGTTTATCGGGTACCGATTGCAACATACGCAGGGTTTGGTATTCGTTGTAGCCGTGGTAAACCACCAGCACTACCAGAATTGCGTACAACATCAGCACCAGCGGCATCACCCAGGCATTCCCGGCAACCACTTCAGGTTCTGTCACATGGGTGTCTTGCAACGGCGCACTAGACATAGCTGATCTTTGCCCCCAACAAAAAAATCCTTTGTCCCCGATTATTTATTCTTCTGTGCATCGAAACAAGATATTGCGTTGTTTTATCTACTTTTTCAAGCCGCAAATGGGACAAGCTAGTTAACCCCTGCCGATAGTATTTCACCAAATTCATCCAGTTCCAGTCGCAACTGGCAATACCTGTCAACCCGTTCCATCGCCCCTTCTTCACTACCCTGCAATATTTCAATAAAACGCAATGAAACAATCACTTCCCTCCCTCTGACATCCTGTATATCGAACACTATGGAATCCGCCTGCCAGGCGTTATTGTCCTGGACGATGCCATCCAATGCTCTGCACTCCTGCAAATACTTTGCTATTTTTCCTTCCAGATCAAGCATTTTCCCTCATTCATGCATTAAACCATCTATACATATAAATTGATACCAAGGACGCAACGGCAGAACGGAGCTGGCATTTTCCAAATCACACCTTTTAGTATAGAACAGATTTCAAGAGAGCTAATCGGTCGCGCCATGTTCATGCGACCAGACGTATCAAAATGTCCATCTGCACTACCTGAGAAACATTTACACTTTTCTTCACTCAAAAATACTCGGATTTGCCAGCCCCATTCTCCATGATTCGAAATGCCGTTTCTCAATCCCCGGTTTACTTCAGCATTGACCTTTGCTTTTCGACTGTTAAAGTATGCCAATGGTTTGGGCATTGCCTGAAAATTCCTTTTATTCAATAACCCTAACCTTGTCAGACATGCCGCCTGACACAGAGCCCGAACAACCTGAATCACAGGAGCAGCAGCATGCCATCATACAGATCATTACCGGTCACTATGATCAACACCGATGTGAGTTATCACAAACCATCTCAATCATTCAAAGCACGGGTTAGCCTGGAAGATCCTGCAATCGAGGTCATGACAGACTTTACTCAGGTGACAGCCATCAGCGTCAACCCCTGCGCCAGCCTGGAGCAAGCGAGTGAACGCATGATTTCCAGTGGCGTACAAATGCTGTTTGTCACCAATCAATACCACGAGGTTATGGGCTTGATCACCATGAATGATCTCAATGGCACCAAGCCCATGCAGGTATTGTCCGAAAATGGTGGAAAAATGGAGGATTTGATGGTCAGGGACATCATGACACCACGCCTCAAACTGGAGGCTCTGGAACTGACGGACATTCTCAAATCCCGGGTGGGTGATTTGTTGGAAACCTTCAAACGCATGGGACGCCAACACGCCCTGGTGGTGGAAAACGAGGACAATTCTGGCAAGCAGATTATTCGGGGCGTGTTATCCACCACCCAACTCAGTAAACAACTGGGGTATG
>CAYXOS010000082.1:0-1508 GCA_964467115.1 uncultured Sedimenticola sp. | reverse complement strand
CAGATTATTCGGGGCGTGTTATCCACCACCCAACTCAGTAAACAACTGGGGTATGAGGTTCAAAGCTCTCATATGGCAAGTAACATCGCAGAAATGGCACAAGGTGGCTGAAACACGGTTTGGACAACTGCCAACCGGGCAACACTTTTCCTGGCAAGGCAAGCAATGGCAGAAGACCAGCCCCCTGATTGCACGCCAGGAGGGTTCGGACGAGCCGCGTATGGTGCCTCGTTCAGCCCTGGTTGTGGTTGATGACAATGATGCCAGATCAAATGAAAGCATCGAACCCGGTGCCACCGCATGTGCTGACCTGCTGCAAAAAATTCAACAAGAATGTTTGACGCAGATCGAGCTACTGCACCTGGAACCAGCGCAAATGGCATCAATAAGAAGCATCCTTGAGCAGGTCATTGGTCAAGCCTCAGCTTCACACCAAGAACGCGCTGATTAAATTGGTACCATATCAACCTGAAAACTGAACAACACCTCCCAAATACCGACAAATCTACGGACTGTTAAATCTATGAACAAGATAATCATATTGGCGCTCTTCATTGGGCTGCCATCCCTTGGATTCGCAGAAGCACCCGCAGCCAAGCCACGCTCTATGGCTGATGCCTTCATGACGCAACTGGATAAAGATGGCGATGGCAAGGTCAGCAAGGCAGAATTCCTCGCCCCCCATGAACAACAATTCCAGGGCATGGACAGCAATCAGGATGGCATGGTCGACCGAGCTGAAATCGAGGTGGTCGAAAAGGCCTGGCATGAACGTTTGCAGAAAATGCGCAAATTTCCAACGGAGGCACGCTAATGTTCCAGGGACGCACACCTTTTGCCATAGGTTTTATTGCTTGTGCAGCCGCCATGGGCGCAGCCATTGCCTATTTTCAACATTATCTGGGACTAGAACCCTGCCCCTTGTGCATATTCCAGCGCATCTCGGTTATTGCCCTGGGGGTTCTCTTTTTCATCGGCTTGCTGCATAACCCTTCAGGCTTTGGACGACGTATTTATGGGCTGTTACTCACCATTGCCAGTCTTGGTGGTATCGGTGTCGCCATTCGCCATTTGTGGTTGCAGTATGGTACCCATGAAGAACTGAGTTGTGGCGGCAGCCTGGAATTCATGCTGGAAAACGATCCGCTGATGAAAGTCATCGAAGATGTGTTCAAAGGCACTGGCGATTGCGGTGAAATCGTCTGGTCCATGTTCGGCATCAGCATTCCCGGCTGGACGCTATTATTTCTGATTGGAATGCTTTTTTTGAGTCTGGGAGTATTGTTCAGCAGAAAACGCTGATCAAATATTCCCGAAAAACCGAGGGCTTTAGTGTTGTGAGCCGCTCAAACTGGCTATCAGCACAGTAGATAAAATTGATCCAAGACTTATCCTCGTGGTTTTGGTCGCGGCCATGGGCCGCTCCTGCAGCGCAGGTTTGCATTGTGACGGACTCCCTCGTAGGAGCGGCCCATGGCCGCGACCGAAGGTGGTAAAGTGAGAGAATA
>CAYXOS010000081.1:0-12349 GCA_964467115.1 uncultured Sedimenticola sp. | reverse complement strand
CGCTTCCTTCATTTTCAATGGCTTACAGCCATCAAAAATGGTGGCACATCCATGTGCCACACACAGGCTGTTGAAAAACGGTGTTTTTCAACAGCCTGCTAATTCACAGTTTTTCTAGAGGCTTACCAGCAACCCTCCGCAAGACGCTGGTTTTGACCGGACCTCCCCACTCAAGGGCAGTCCGGTCTTTTTTTGCTTTTTTTTCATGCCCCGAGATAGCGCGTTTACCGTTACAATACACGGATCAAAAGCCGTTCAAGAACCGAGCAACCATGAATAACCAAGACGATCTGTGTGTGCTACCCGAAGCCGAGAAGCTTCCTGTAGACGCTAAAACCATCGAACATGACTTCCGCCGCTACCTGATTCACCACCTGGGGCGTTTCCTGGGGTGTAATCCACACTATTTATATGAAGCGCTTTCTTTGACGGTTCGTGACCGTATCATGACAGACTGGCGCAATACCTGGCTTCAGCATCGTCAGCCACAACAGCGGCGTGCCTACTACCTATCTCTGGAATTCCTGATTGGACGTGCCCTGGGCAACCATTTGTTGAATATGGACATCGAGGAACCCAGTGCGGCAGCAATGCAGAACTTTTCTCTCTCCCTCGAAGAAATCCAGTCAGAAGAACCTGATGCCGGACTTGGAAATGGTGGTTTGGGTCGATTGGCCGCCTGTTTTCTGGATAGTTGCGCGACACTCAAATTGCCCGTTTTGGGTTATGGCTTGCGCTATGAATATGGCATGTTTTTGCAACACATCGAGAACGGTTATCAGATAGAAGAGCCCGACCATTGGCTCAGAAACACCAATCCCTGGGAATTGGAGCGTGCAGAATATACCCAGGTGGTACATTTTGGTGGTCATACCGAGCATTTTACCAACCGTCGTGGCGAACCCCGAACTCGCTGGCTGGGTACTGAGGATGTCCTCGCTATTCCCTTTGATGTACCCGTATCAGGCTATCGAAATGGTGTGGTAAACACCTTACGCCTGTGGAAAGCCACCGCCACCGATGAGTTCAATCTCGACGAATTCAATGCAGGCAGCTATCCCGAATCCGTCGCTGCAAAGAACGATGCCGAGCACATTACCATGGTGCTGTATCCCAATGATTCCAGCGAAAACGGAAAAGAGTTGCGCCTGCGTCAGCAATATTTCCTCGCCTCCGCCAGCTTGCAGGACATCGTTCGCCAGTGGGAAATGGTGCATGGTGAAAATTTTGATAACTTTGCTGCCCAAAATGTGTTTCAACTCAATGATACCCACCCCGCCATCGCTGTTCCTGAACTGATGCGCATCCTCGTGGATGAAAAGCACCTTTCCTGGGATCAGGCTTGGAAAATAACCAGCACCACCATGGCATATACCAACCATACCTTGCTTCCCGAAGCGCTGGAGCGATGGTCGGTACATCTGTTTGAGCGATTGTTACCGCGACTGCTGGAGATCATCTATGAAATCAACGCACGCTTTCTGAAACAAGTCGCCATTCGCTGGCCAGGTGATAGTGATCGGCGGCGACGCATGTCCATCATCGAAGAAAATCATGGCAAATCCGTGCGCATGGCCTATCTTGCCATTGTCGGCAGTTTCTCAGTGAATGGCGTTGCCGCCTTGCACTCCGAATTACTCCAAAAAGGATTATTTCGAGATTTTTACGAATTATGGCCGGAAAAATTCAACAACAAGACCAATGGCGTAACACCCCGACGCTGGGTTGCCCACGCCAACCCGGAAATGACTGCACTCATCAGCAGTAAAATCGGGGGTGAATGGATATCTGACCTGTCAAAGATAGAACAGCTGAAAAAATACGCTGACAGTAACAACAAGAAATTTTACCGCCAATGGCAAGCCGCCAAAAGAAGCAACAAGGCTAAACTGGCTGCGCTGGTCAAAAAAGAATGTGCTGTAGACTTTCCTCTTGATTCGCTCTTCGATGTACAGGTCAAGCGTATTCACGAGTACAAGCGGCAACTCCTGAACGTACTGCATATCATTTACCTGTACAACCAGATCCGACGAGGTCATACAGAAAACTGGACCAATCGCTGCGTCCTTATCGGGGGCAAAGCAGCACCGGGCTACTTCATGGCGAAGCGCATCATCAAGCTGATCAACAATGTCGCTGATATCATTAACAGTGACCCGGCAGTGGGCGATAAATTGAAAGTTGCCTTTATTCCCAACTATCGCGTATCCAGCATGGAGATCATCGCACCGGCAACCGACCTTTCAGAACAGATATCAACGGCAGGCAAAGAAGCGTCCGGCACCGGCAACATGAAGTTCATGATGAACGGTGCCCTGACCATCGGCACCTATGACGGTGCCAACATCGAAATCATGGATGCCGTAGGAGAAGAAAATTTCTTCCTGTTTGGCCTCCGGGTGGATGATGTTGAAGCCCTCAGACCTCACTACGACCCGGTGAGCATAATCGCTGCTGATGGCGATCTCAGCGCCGTATTCCAGCTTTTGGAAAGTGGCCACTTCAATATCGATGAACCCGGTATCTTTGAGGAATTGATTGCTGCCATGAAAGACCCCCATGATCCATGGATGACCATTGCTGATTTCCGTAGCTATGTCGATGCCCAGCAACAGGTGTCTCTCGCCTATCGCGATCCGTCACACTGGACACAAATGAGCATTATGAATACAGCATGTAGCGGCTTCTTCTCAACCGACCGCACTATGCAGGATTACAACGATGATATCTGGAAATTGACGCCAATGAATATGGAAAATACTCAATAAAATATTATCCATTGCTGGTGCAAAATACTCCCCGCTGTATGCGGGGAGTTAACAGCAACTGTTGAAAAAGTCCATGGAAGGAGCATGAAACTATCAGCCTGTCAGCCAGATTCTGTATCTACACCTGACTTGCGTCTTGCCTTCCCGCCCCAACTGACCACGTAACTCAAACCACTCAACACCGTGGTAATTGCCACAGCCCAGATCATCCAGGGCAAAAAGGTAGAAAATTCTTTTGAAAATCCCAATCCATACACAACCAGCAGGGCAAGAAATATCTGCAACCCGGTATTGAGCTTGCTGATCAAACTGGGCTCCGCATCCAGCTTTTCGATGCGAAAGTTATATGCCACTGCACCACCGACGATGACAATATCCCTGAGCACGATCAGACCAATCAACCACCAGGGCAATGCCCCTAACCAACCAAGGCAAAGGAAAGTAGAAACCAGCAAGAACTTGTCTGCCAGGGGATCCAGAATACCGCCGAGGCGACTTTGCCAATGAAATTGCCGCGCCAGAAAGCCATCCAGTGCATCAGAAGCACCCGCTACGAAAAACAGCAGCATGGCGCTTTGATAATATTGATTGAGCAATAACCAGATCACCGGAAAAACAAGAATAACCCTGGCAATGCTGATCAGGTTGGGTATGTCTTTTGCTTGAATCATCAACGGAGCCGGTAACTCAACCCCATATCACCAGAAACAAGAGATTCATTGTCAGGAACACTGGCGACCGGCACGATGGCAGCTTCAAGGGACAACCGCTGCTCAAGAATGTCTCGCCCTCCCCTGACATTGGCCTGAATAAGCATCTGATCGCCATCTGCTTCCTTGATCGCATAGCTGGAAACCACATCCAGGCTGTCCAACAGCAGCATCAAGCGCGAATAATCCTGCAAGCCTTGCACATTCAATACCCGTAACATGACAGGCTCAGCACCACTGCTGTCACCTGCGGGCACAAACTGATCCGCCATCCAATCCATGACTTTTTCAATCCCGGAACTGATGGTTGCCCTGGCATCACTCCCGACACTGGAAAATGTTTTTTGCCTGTCGCCAATAAAAAGCGTCCACTTTGCTTTCCATTGCGCCCCGGACTGACGCAAACGACCTGCCAGAATAAGCTGTTCACCATAACGAGATGAAGCCTTGGCAATATTTTCTTCATCAACAGTCCACACATCACTGACCCGCAATGCAGACTGGTCTTCCAAATCCATTATCGGCAACAACAAAGACAACCCCCGCTGTTGCGCAGTAGATTTCAACACCTGCACCAAAGCCTTGTCACGCTCCTGATTCAGCAGACGACGCTGTCCACCCACATCCTGAGCCAACCACAACAACACTTCCGGCCTGCCTTTGTCCCAGGAAGAAAGCCCCAGGTCTCGCAATGCATTCTGAACTGCAGACTTCTCAAACGCCACCCACATCCAGCGTCTTTCAGCCTCACCTTCTACATCTGCCGGCTCACTGCGGTAACGAAACTGCTGCACATAGTCTTCTGCATGTTGAAGTAAGCTTTTGATTCCACTGCGCCCATGAAGATTGCGATGCCCCGACGCCTTGACCAACACTTTTTCAAATGCCTCTTTGACGCTGGCCTTACGTGTTTCAGGTGAAGTATCCGCAACCGGCACTTCCGCAGAATACAAATCCGCTGCTGCAAACAATTGCGGTGCAAACAACAGCAGTGAAAAACAAAACAAAATTGATAGATTGAATATTTTCATGCACTTATTCTACTGGGAATCTGTGTCATTCGCCAAGGAATGCAGGCGTCTCATTCCCATTCCGGAATTCTTGGTACAATAGCCCCCCATTTTCCGTTTTATTCAGGAGCTCGTCGTGTCCTCCCAAGATTTACCTGCTGAAGGGCTAAACTACCGCCAGGCCGGTGTCGATATTGATGCTGGCAATACCTTGGTGGAAAACATCAAACCATTGGTGAAAAACACCTTCAGACCTGGCGTGCTCGCCGGTTTGGGCGGCTTTGGCGCCCTGTTTGAGCTTCCAGTGGATCAGTATCAGCAGCCCGTGCTGGTATCCGGTACCGATGGTGTTGGCACCAAACTGAAGCTGGCGATGATGCTCGATAAGCATGACAGCATCGGAATCGACCTGGTTGCCATGTGTGTCAACGATATTATCGTCGCTGGTGCAGAGCCCCTGTTTTTCCTGGACTATTTCGCCACTGGCAAGTTACTGGTAGATCGCGCTACCGAAATCGTCTCTGGTATCGCCAAAGGTTGCGAGCTGGCTGGCTGCGCACTTACCGGTGGTGAAACAGCTGAAATGCCTGGCATGTACCAGGGCGATGACTATGATCTGGCGGGATTCAGCGTTGGTATCGTGGAAAAGTCAAAAATCCTTCAAGGTGACAAGGTAAAAGCAGGCGACGTATTGCTAGGCTTGGCATCATCCGGCCCCCATTCCAATGGCTACTCTCTGATTCGCAAGGTACTGGAAGTCAGCCAGGCAGACATCCATTCAGATCTGGACGGTCGCCCTCTGGGTGAAGCGTTACTGCAACCAACCCGTATCTACGTCAAATCCTTGCTGGCGCTGTTGAAACAAGTCGACGTACACGCCCTGGCACATATTACCGGGGGCGGTTTGACTGAGAACATTCCCCGGGTTCTTCCTGAAAACACCGCCGCTCATATCAACCTCAGCAGTTGGGAACAGCCTGCTGTTTTCCAATGGTTACAAGCCCAGGGCAATATTGATCCTGAGGAGATGCTACGCACCTTCAACAGCGGTATTGGCATGGTGGTCTGTGTATCCTCTGACCAAGTCGACAATGCCCGGCAAATTTTGCAAGAGGAAGGAGAAAGCGTACACGTCATTGGCAGCATCGAAGCCTGCGACTGTCAAACACCTTGCGTAAAGTATGTCTAAGCTGCCCGTAGTGGTTCTGATTTCTGGTGGTGGTACTAACCTGCAAGCCATCATTGATTCAGCACAGGCAGATTTGCCTGTTGAAATAAAAGCCGTGATTAGCAACAAGGCAGGGGCTTACGGACTGAAACGTGCAGAAATGGCGGGAATTCCCACCGCCGTACTGGAACATCAGCAGTTTTCCAGCCGCGAGGACTTTGACCAGGCTCTGGCTGAACTCATCGACAGGCATGAACCCAAACTGGTATTGCTGGCGGGGTTCATGCGTATTCTCAGTCCAGGATTCGTTCGTCACTACCAGGGAAGAATGCTCAACATCCACCCTTCCCTGTTACCAAAATTTCAGGGATTGCATACCCATGAACGTGCTCTGGAAGCGGGGGAAGAACAACATGGTGCCAGCATTCATTTCGTTACAGAGGAATTGGACGGAGGGCCGATAATCCTTCAGGCAACCGTTCCGGTTCAGCAACAGGATGATGCCGACACTCTGGCTGCGCGTGTACTGGAGAAGGAACACCTGATTTATCCTCTTGCAGTTCGTTGGTTTGCCCAAGGGCGCCTGACATTGGAAAACGACCACGCCTTGCTCGATGGCAAAGTGTTGCAAGCACCGGTGCAACTGGATCAGGTTCAAGACTGATGCACTCCTGGCTCGGCATACCTTCCCTGCAGAAAATACTGCCCATGGTATTTGCATTGCTGCTTTCCCTGCCCACAAGCAGCTTTGCATTGGAAGCCTTCAGCGCTACTTACAAACTCCAATTCAATCAGGAACTGAAAGGAGAAACCCAGTTCAGCCTGCTGCTGAAAAACAATGAATACAGTTTTGAGGCATTTACTCTACCCCAGGGAAAGCTGGCGGCATTGAACAGCAAGCACGAAGTACTGGAAACCAGTCACGGTCATTTCGTTGCAGGCAGACCCGAGCCAGACAGCTACTATTTCGCAGTGCGCAATACCTCAGGCACACAAATGCTGGAACTGTTTTTTGATTGGAAAAAGCAATTGCTCAGCCTTCGTGGTGATACCCAGCAACAAAAATTCAAACTGGAAAAAGGCAGTCAGGATCGACTCAGCTATATCCTCCGAGCCATGATGCTGGCACAAAGTCATCAACGTGAAGCACGCTTCAAACAAGTATCCGTATCAGGTACGGAAGAAATAACATTGAAAAAGAAGCTTCAACAATATATTACTACACCGGCTGGACGCTACCTCGCCCTTGAGATCAGCATTGAATCCAACAAAGCACAATCTGCCCGTAGCCTATGGCTGGCAGTAAAACATAACTTTATTCCTCTGATACTGACCAAACATACCAACAAAGGCCTGGTGCAGATGGAAATTACCAAACTGGGAAAACCATGAAACGAAGTGTCGAACTTACTTCTTTGTCCCGCGAACACCATCAGTCTCTGAGATTGGCAAAACAATGTATCGATACCGCAGCCAATGCTAATCCTGAGCAATGCAAAGCACTATGCGCAGAAATCATCCGTATTTTTGATCAGGAATGGGATCGGCATTTTCGCAACGAAGAACTCACCATCTTCAACATTACCGACACCCTTTCCGGAAAAATACATGAGCTTGGTGTACAACTGGTCGGCGAGCATGAGCAAATGCGCAACATGGCTGCCAATATGACGCAATGCGATTGCGCCAGCTTGGCCGCCTTTGGCGAATTGCTCAAATCCCACACTAGAATCGAAGAACGGGAATTGTTTCCCTTGGTAGAACAACAATTCAGCGTGGAACAACTTGCCAAGATAGCGAAGACTACTTAAGGAATCTCTGAAGCAAAATTAGTAAGATTAAATCCTTCATTTTCAGGCTGTTGAAAAACACCGTTTTTCGACACCTGTGTGTGGCATATGGATGTGCCATCCTGTTAAGGAAGCTCTGATCGATTCATGACACGACATCTTGCAGCACAAAATCGTTCATTTCTGCGTTGCAAACCTTCGCAATAACCTGCTATTACGTGCGGTTTGCGCCTTGAACTGAACGATTTTTCACCACAATCTGCTCGCGCCAGAATCAATCAGAGCTTCCTTAAGAACCTGCAACGCAGGCTTCAAACCATCTCCCAAGAATATGCTCAAGAATCATCTTTTTTCTTTGCATATTTTTTTATCACTTTATTCTGACCACTCAGTGCATTGTCTACAAGACCAGGAAAAATCCCGTTTACCCTCGCAAACAAAGACTCTGGAAAACCAATGTATTTTTCTTTCTTCTTCTTTTCCATTGCCTTGATAATTTTCTTGGCCACCAACTTGGGGCGATCGAAACTCATCTTTACTTCTTTTGACATTTCATAGACTGCGGGGGGATTCAATGGCGTATCAACACCCCTTGGTGCCACATAAGTCACCTCAACACCTGTTCCGGTCAACTCACGTCGCAGCGCCTGAGAAAATCCTCGCAGCGCAAACTTGCTGGTGGAATAACTGGTAAAACAAGAAAACCCAATACTGCCAAAAGTCGAGCCTACATTAACAATCTGTCCATGCCCTTGTTCCAACATCATTGGTAGTACAGCATGTGACATAAGCATGGGAGCCACAGCATTAACCAGCATTAATTTCTCAATGCTTTCTTCTGTCTGCTCCTCGAATCGGGCAAAAACATTAATACCGGCAAGATTGATAAGAATATCCACTCCTCCAAAATTTTCTTGCATTGATTTGATGCAATTGCTTCGGTCTTCTGAATCCGTGATGTCGGCAACAACGGAACATATATTGGAAGAATATTCTTTTACACCTTCTTTTAGTTCCTCCAGTTCCTTTTCAAACAACCCCACCGCACAGACTTGTGCGCCAGCGCTCAATAGCGCACTGGTCATATAGCTACCTATTCCACCAGCAGCACCAATAAATAATATACGCTTGTTACTAAAACTCACTATTAATTCTCCTGCAACTGTTCTTATTGTTTTCTTTACCAACTATGAGAGCCTTAAGATTTTTCAATCCAGCATATCTCTAGCTTTTGCTATATCAAGATCAATTTCCTTATGGCGACCTTTATCTGCAATAGGGCGATTATTTCTGGGTGGTGCCGCTTTTGCTTTGTTCAGGTACTTCAATGCCAGTTCGGGCTTATCCTCTTCAAGTAAATAATCGGCATAAAAGAAGTTCGAATCAATCCCCTGGGGATTTATCTCAAGTGCTTTCAGCAAATATTTTTCAGCCTTTTCATTGTCTCCAAATCCAATAGGCCACCCTGGAACCTGATAATACAAGCTACCCAAAGACGTATAGACGGAGCCTTCCATCGCTGTTGGATCAATTTTTTCTGCCTCTTCCAAATAAGCTTTTGCCTTTTTTACTTTACCCAAAGCACCAAACCCGCCATTTACTCCTGCGTCTGTACTCAATACGATAGCCAACCAAATTTTGGGCTCGGCAGCATGAGGATAGCTCTTGACTAAATGCGCTGCTTTCGCTGTCAGGTCTTCAAAAACCTGCTCTTGCCGCTCTTCAGGAGTCTGATACTTTGCTACTGCCCATTGCTGCTGAATATCCTGTAAATCTGATTGCATATCTGCTACAGCAAAACTGCTGAAAACCATCAATATGATGCAAGCTAACTTACGACCTTTCATTTTTCATCCTCTACTTTAATACCACTGACATATTCATAAAACTCACGCCCTTGAACCCGGGGAAGCTAACTCAATTTAAAGGGAGACTCTCAAACACATTGCCGTACAATTTATACATCATGTTTGCCATATGAATAATGGACTCCTGGTCTCCACGCTCATCGATACGATTCATCAATTTTTCAAAAAACTGCATATGACTGATATCCAATGATCCATGAGATGTTAGATAACTGAACGCCTCATCAGGCAATCCCAATGACAATTTTATTTTTTCTGCTGCCAAGGTTGCCAGTTTGACACTGGTTCCTTCCAGCACCAGCACCATACCGAAAAAGCTCGCTGGATTGCCTCTATGCACACTGTCGTAAGCATATGACACCATCAACTCTGTGCTCGCATGAGGTATGCCATACCTTACTTCTTCTGCATTTCCTCCACAGGCAGTTATGTCGTTCAGTATCCATTCCTGGTGTCCTGTTTCTTCTTCAATATATTCTGCAATCGCTTCTCTTAACCATTCCTTATTCATTGGCAATCGGCTCCCGCATGCCATCAGCAATGGAAGCGTATGTTTCACATGATGATATGCCTGTGTCAGGAATGCGATATAGGTATCTGTTGATATATCACCAGCCATACCTCTGTTGATGGCTTCTATCGCCAGGAATTCTGTGCGCGATATCTCTGTTTTTGCAATCAATTGTTCAAAGAAGGTTTTCATGTAGCGTCTCTTCCACGAGATGTAATTCATCTCGATACTGTGCGAAAATCTGCTGGCGACGAGGTCTACCATTTGCCGTCAACAAGCCATTGTTGAGTGAAAAGGGGGTATGAGCGATAACCATAGCCTGTACCCTGGCATAGTCTGGCAACCCGTTGTTAATATGCTTAAGTGCATTGAGCGCATCAGCTCTTGATGCATTTTCTGTTGTTACAATTACCGCAGACAGGGCAATTTGATCATTACCAAAGACAACGACCTGAGCGACTACGGGAGAGGCAAGTATTTCTGACTCTATCCACTCAGGAGACACATTGCGACCAAAGGAGGTAATAATAAGATCACGTTTGCGCCCGGTAACATGGAGAAACCCATCTTTGTCCATATACCCCAAATCGCCAGTAGCATAAATCTCTGAATGGGGTTCTCCCAACTCATGGCTGTACCCACAAAACCCTGTTCCTGACACAAGTATCTCGCCATCATCTGCTATGTCTATATCAATATGACGCAAGGGCTTTCCAACAGTTCCCACACGATTCTCTGATAAGGAATTCATTGCCACCACTGAGCTCGCCTCGGACATTCCGTATCCCTGATAGACAGGTAAACCCAGCTGTTCAGCACTGGCAAGTTGTGAAACAGAAACAGGCGCTCCTCCTACGGCCAGAAAACGCCAGCTGCTTGGCATCAACTGATGCTCCGCTAAAGTGATAAACAGCTTAAGTAGTTGGGGAACCAAAATTGCGGTGGTGGGTTGAAGTTCATTTAGCGCTTTACTTAATCGCTTTGCATCGACACGACTGGAACCTTGAAAGCCCAGGGAGGCCGAGTCTGGAACGAGTATGGTGGCTTTAACCAATAACGGCAGGTAAACAGAGCCTATATTTTCCAACAGGGTAGAAAGTGGAAGTAACACCAATGCCCGGTCATCCTCACTTCCTTCTGCTATTTCCACCAAAGAATCGAGCACTTTTTCTATCTGATGCAATGACAGAGGAACACCTTTGGGATTTCCCGTTGTACCTGAGGTGTATGTGATTTTGCTCAACTCTGGACGTTGCAGCGGGTTTTCCTTTTTCGACAGATTTCGCCACACGGACACTGGAGTAGATGCTATTTCAATGGCGGCCTGCGCCTCGAAATTAGGCAGATCACCATCAATAAAGGATAAATCCCCCAGAACCAAGCTTAAATTCGCATCATTTACGGCGTGTTTTACTTGCTCGGAGCTGAAAAACATAGGAATAGGAACGCAAACCACATCTGCATACAAAGCGGCCAAGTCAACAATGATCCACTGCGAACCGTTTCCTAAATACAGCCCTATCCCTCGCTCATTGCGAATTACCTGCGCCAATTGCTGAACCTCATCCCACAATTCTGCCCAAGTCAGTGATTGCTTATCACCAACAATTGCCAATTTGTCGGGGCAGCACTGCGCATGAGATTTAAGCGCGGTGATAACACTGCTCATGCAGTGCTTCCAGAGGTTAGGAAAGCAGCCTCTTTCCCGGCTGAATAAGCATCCTGCCAAATACTCCGCAGAGTATCATTGGATTGCACTTTGGAGGACAGTGCACTGAATCCGGTTGAAATGCTACCCGCATACACTGCTGGATGGCAGTCGTAATAGCCCCCCCACTCTTCTGCCTGGCGTCCCGGTAAACATTCGACCCTGGCAGGTGCCAGATGTGTTAATGGCAACCCCATGCGTGCAAAGCTGTTTCTCAGTAAAGGTGTGATAGTAAACAACACCTTGGAGAAGCCCACTCCCTGCAAAAATGCTGTCAACGCGGCAATTGTCCACCGAATTTGTCCGGCTCCAGCTATCGCAAGATTCCCGATCTCGACCATATCCTCTCTTGGTGAGCCCAGTATTTTGTCGGCTTTGTCTGCCAAATAATGCTCACAAAACAATTGCTGGTTACCAGGGCGTAACCCAATAGCAGCCTGGCTCTTCCCTTGAGCATCCACAATCACCAGAAAATAGGGGTAAAAAGAAGTAAGATTGGCACCAAAGGAGTTGCGGAACACTGTTTTAACCAAAGCTTCTACATCAGCACGCTGCGGATGCTGCGCATCCACCAATACCACCTTGGGCATTGTTGCTGAAACCGTTCTACGGCTTTCAAAATATGTTACTTCATCTACCTTTTGCTGCGGCACACTAAACACTGTCCTGCTCCACCAAATTACCAATGGACAGTATTTTGCCCTACCAACCTTAAGGTTTGCTTAAGGAAACTCTGATCGATTCATAAACCCAGTTCTTCAGCACGGACAGACCACTGGAAGAAAAACCCAAGAATTTCAGATAATTTCTTTATTT
>CAYXOS010000080.1:9236-12407 GCA_964467115.1 uncultured Sedimenticola sp. | reverse complement strand
TGGAAGAACGACTATCGACTCCATAACCGAACATGGTGCACCCTACCAACTGGATTACCTGCCCATTCCCATCCCGCTGACCGCCAAGACCAACATCAACGTAGTGGGGGGCAGGTACAAGGCATTTGGGGAAGCAAAGTAGGTATCCAAACGCGGCGTTCACTCATTGGGAGGAAAGTACGGAGCAGCAATGAGTTTACGAAGTTGTTGCGTAGTGCTTGGTGACCAGGACAGCTGGGGCACGAATGGATTATCAAAGACCGAGTCATTTTTGGGGGCTGTGGGATGTCCCAAAATCTATCGACGAGGTCTAAGACACGCTTGTGATGTTGGTTGCTGTTGTATACTGACGTGGTTTATTGTTTTTTGGACTATTTCCACCATGCCAAGCTTTCCCGGCGCTTCCTGGAGCGCAGACCATATTTCTACCCTTTGGTTCGATTCGCACTTCAACCACGCGGCAAATCGGGTCATCGAATGGATTGGATACGAAATGGATCTGGATGGGGTCGACACCATGCTGGATTTTGGTTGTGGTGGAGGCATTACCACTCTGGGTGTCGCATTGCGTTACCCAAATATCCAGGTTCATGGTGTCGATATTGGTGACAAGTTCAAGCAATTACCCGTTTTGGCAAAAGATCAGCTTCAGTTGCAGCAGTTGCCTGAGAATTTGCATTTGCACAAAATTCCGCCTTTGCAAACTCTGGCTACAGATCATGTTGTGGATGCAATTTTTTCCTGGTCGGTGTTTGAACATATTCCCCAAGAACAAATTCCCCAGATCTTTGCTGACCTATACGCCACTTTGAATCCGGGAGGGGTGTTTTTTCTGCAGATTGAACCCTTGTATTTTTCCCCCTGGGGATCCCATTTGCGGCGTTTTGTGGAAACACCTTGGGCGCATCTGCTGTGGTCGTCTGACCAACTCAGGCAATCAGTGCTGGAATATGACGGTGATATTCCTCCTCAGCATCAAGGGCATCAATATCGTGAACTGGATATGGATGCCTTCAAGCATTTTCATTTGGGAGAGTTCGAAAGCCTGAACAGGATTACTGCTGATCAAATCGTGACATTGCTTGAAGATGCGGGTTTCAAGTTGATGAAAGAAACCCGTTTGCAGTTGGATATTCCTATTCCTGAAGATTTGCTGCAACAGTATCGGCAATCTGATCTACTCACCAATGGCATACTATTGCTGGCAAAAAAAGAATAAAGTTTGTTGACGGAGTAAATGAAATTCATTATCGTTTCTTTATGATGTCCGTTCAACGAAAAATTTTTGTGTTACTGCTTTCCCTAATGTTGGGATTGTTGCCGATGCAGGGCATATTCGCTGCGGATTTCGATACACATATGCATGGCGGTGTTGCAAGCACGAATGACCCGACTCATGATCAAATGCCTGACATGGCGGGTGATTGTGAACAATGTGAGCAGGGCGACTGTTGTGATGGCAGTTCATGCAGTGTTCAACATTGTGCATCATGCACTCAGGTAGCAGTGTCTCAGATATTGCTGACAGATCAATTGAAAATCCAAATCAATGCTCATCCTGCTGTAGAATCAAATTTTTCTGATTCTTTGCTTGTTTCCCTGTTTCGTCCCCCCAGAGTCTGATTCCTCTCTCTCGCTCCGTTTGGAGCTATCCCCTTGTAAGTAAAGAATAATTTTTGGCATCTTGATTGTGCCGAAACTTAGAGGAATCATAAATGAAAAGCAAAATAAGCCTTTATTCTGGAGGCGATCCATCTCTGTCTCGTCGTCGTTTCGTTCAAGGAATGGCAATGGGTGGGGTTGCGGCAAGCCTGGGTTTGAGTTCCCGCGCTCTATGGGCAAACCCTGATCAGCAACAGAAAATTCCGACCTTGACCGGTACCGAATTTGATCTGAGCATCGGTGAACAGGTGGTGAATTTCACCGGGACACCCCGTATTGGCACCACGGTGAACGGTTCACTTCCCGCGCCCATTCTACGTTGGAAAGAGGGAGATACGGTTACCCTCAGGGTTACCAACAAGCTTCCTGAAAGCAGTTCTATTCACTGGCATGGAATTATATTGCCGAGTGAAATGGATGGCGTACCCAATATATCCGATGGTTTTTCCGGTATTGCCCCTGGTGCTACCCATGAATACAAGTTCAAGCTGGTGCAAAGCGGTACCTACTGGTATCACAGTCATTCCGGGTTTCAGGAGCAGACGGGTTTGTACGGCCCCATTATCGTCGATCCAATCGAACCTGAACCCTTTACCTATGATCGGGATTATGTGGTGATGCTGTCTGACTGGACAGACGAAGATCCCAATGTCGTATATGCAAAATTGAAGAAGCTCAGCCACTATTACAACTTCAATGAACGCACCCAAAAGGATTTGTTGAAGGATCTCAAGGAAAAGGGCTTGGCACGTACCTGGTCGGAACGAAAAATGTGGAACCAGATGCGCATGAGCCAACGAGATCTGGCAGATGTAACCGGCTATACCTACACCTATTTGATGAATGGACAGACGCCTGCTGATGGTTGGACCGGATTGTTTCGCAAAGGAGAAAAAATACGACTGCGTTTCATAAATGGTTCTGCCATGAGTTTCTTTGATGTGCGTATTCCGGGTTTGAAGATGACCGTAATAGAAGCAGATGGGCAACCTGTTCAACCAGTATCCGTGGATGAGTTCCGCATCGGGGTTGCTGAAACTTATGACGTTATCGTCGAACCGGATGATGCGGCCTACAGTATTTTTGCCCAGTCTATCGATCGTTCGGGTTATGCCCGTGGCACCTTGACACCGGATTTATCCAATACGGCTGAAGTACCTAGTATGGACCCCGTTCCCAACCTTACCCATACCGATATGGGAATGGATATGGGAGGGATGAACCACAGTATGCCTGGAATGACTGGCATGGATATGAAAGGCATGGATCATAGCAAACATCAGATGGGTGGCATGGACATGAAAGGCATGGATCATAGCAAGCAGCTGATGGGTGGCATGGACTTGAAAGGCATGGATCATAGCAAGCAGCAGATGGGCGGTATGGACATGAAGGGTATGGACCATAGTAAACATCAGATGGGGAAAATGCCTGCAGAGATGAAAATCAAAAACCCCTCTGATTTTACAGCTGGAAAGGTTAAACATGCGGCGACGGAATATGGTCCTC
>CAYXOS010000080.1:0-9136 GCA_964467115.1 uncultured Sedimenticola sp. | reverse complement strand
CCCTCTGATTTTACAGCTGGAAAGGTTAAACATGCGGCGACGGAATATGGTCCTCAGGTAGATATGCGCTCCCAGGCGCCTCAGTATCGTCTGTCTGATCCTGGTGTTGGTTTGCGTAACAATGGTCGACGGGTACTGGTGTATTCGGATCTCAAACATTTGCATGGAACCAATGATCCACGCGATCCGGATCGTGAGATCGAACTGCATTTGACTGGAAATATGGGGCGTTACATGTGGTCGATCGATGGCGTGAAATTTGCCGATGCCGAACCATTGCGCTGGAAGATGGGAGAGCGTTTGCGTATTACTTTCGTCAACGACACCATGATGAATCATCCCATGCACTTGCACGGTATGTGGAGTGATCTGGAAACTGGTGATAACGACTTTATTCCACGAAAACATACGGTAATCGTACAACCGGGCTCGCGAATCAGTTACCGCGTGACCGTCGATGCGGAAGGCGGGTGGGCATATCACTGCCATCTGCTTTATCACATGCTGGGTATGTTTCGTGAAGTTCAGGTTAGTTGAGGGCGAGAATGATGAAAACGATCAATACAATATTAATGCTGGGAACGCTGCTTAGCAGTGGTGCCGCAGTCGCTGGTATGGCTGATGATCCATTCTTGTTCATGCTGAAAATGGACAAATTGGAACTAAGAAATACCGATGAAGGTACAGCTCTGGTATGGGATGCCCAGGCTTGGGCAGGAAAAGACCTGAACAAGCTGTGGCTGAAGAGCGAAGGTGAAAAAATCAATGCTGCCACAGAAGAAGGCAATATCGAAGTGCTGTATAGCCGTGCCATAGCGCCCTTCTGGGATGTGCAGGCGGGTTGGAGACGCGACTTCCGACCGACGCCTGATCGGGACTGGGTTGCCCTGGGCTTGAAAGGTTTGGCACCGTACTTGTTTGAAGTGGATGCAACTGCCTATGTTGGTGAATCGGGTCGTATGGCTGCGGCATTGTCTGTTGAATACGAATACATGATTACCCAGAAATTGATTCTGTCACCCGAGCTGGAAATGAATCTTTACAGCAAAGATGATGAAGTGGTGGGTGTAGGTTCCGGTTTATCCGATATGGAACTGGGACTACGTTTACGCTATGAAATCGTTCGGGAATTTGCACCTTATATTGGTGTGAATTGGTGGAAGAAATTTGGAAATACTGCGGATTATGCTGAACTCGACGGCGCTGAAACCAGCGATGTGGAGTTTGTGATGGGTTTCCGCCTGTGGTTTTGAGAGGAGAAGTGAAGATGAAAAAAAACAGTGGTATGAAAAGTTCATGGCGTACTTTGTTGGCGCTAGTGGTTCTGGTTGTTGGCGTTGGTGCCACCGCATCTTATATGCTGATACCAGGAAAGGTGATGGCGGCAGATGTGGTGGTGTATAAAAGCCCTACCTGCGGTTGCTGCAAGAAGTGGGTGTCGCACATGCGGGAAAACGGCTTTAGTGTTGAAGTTCATGAGCAATACAACGTAACACCGGTTAAAGATAAATATTCAGTGCCCAGGAAATTGCGCTCTTGCCATACAGCGAAAGTAGGTGATTATGTGGTGGAAGGGCATGTGCCCGCAGATGTGGTCAGGCAACTCATGGAAACCAAACCCGACATTGCTGGTGTTGCGGTGCCAGGGATGCCTATGGGATCTCCTGGTATGGAAGGGCATCGCAAAGATGCCTATGACATTATCAGCTTTGATGGCAACGGGCAGACCAAGGTATTTGCCAGTCGTTGAGGTAAATGACGAGTAGCCTGTGGGGTTAGAACATTTGTTGCCAAACCCGGTTGATATAATTGTTTCCGCATCGATTTTCGCCACTGCAAGGGTGAAAATTGATGGGGCAGTGCTGGGCTATGGCCGAAATAGATAATTCCGAAGTCAAACGTTGTTGGCATAGATGTAGATGAGGGGTGTGAACTGGCGTGGTAGCTCAAGAACAATAAACGCCACCTTGTTCTTGATCATTTCAGGCATAATCCGCTCCGTACAGAAAAAATCAGAGGTGTCCCAATGTCGAATGAAGTAGTCGATCTGCCCAAAGAATATCGTTTACAGGTCGAAGGTATGACCTGTGGACATTGCGCTGGGCGCGTTGAAGAAGCAGCCATGGCGGTGGAAGGCGTGACATCTGCAAAAGTTGATCTGGAATCAGGACAGCTGTTGCTGAATGGGGGGCGTCCCCATGAGGTGGTAGATGCGGTTACTGCTGCCGGCTATCCAGCAAAACCTGTTGCTCAGATACCTGAGAGTTGTCCGATTCCAGAACGTCCTGAAAAACCCGTGAGCAAGTCTCTGGCTCAGGCCTATACCGTACTGATCAGCGACATGACCTGTACAAGTTGTGTCGGGCGAGTCGAAAAAGCTATTCGTGGGGTGGACGGTGTAGAAGAAGTGGCTGTTGATCTGGTCAATCAAATGGCGCAGGTTGTGGGTGGTGATCCTCAACAGGTAGTGAATGCCATTGTGGATCAAGGGTATCCTGCGCAGTTGCTTGAAGAAGCAGGGCAGGCTGACAGCTATGAATTGTCGATTGAAGATATGACCTGTTCCAGTTGTGTCGCCTCAGTCGAGAAAGCGATACGGTCTGTGGCAGGTGTAACAGATGTTTCCGTTAACTTGCTCGAAAAGAATGCCATTGTGCATGGGGGTGACCCTCAGCAAGCCATCGATGCGGTTATTGATCACGGATATATGGCGAGTTTGAAAGACACACAGTTTTCATCCAATGAATTCCGTTTGATATTTTCAGAGGATACTGATCAACAACAAACATTGGATGTCCTGCAATCCCTGGAAGGTCTTACCCTGGAAACTTCAGAACAATGGCCTGCGCTGAGTGTCAAAGCGACAGAGCATCCTGCCGATTTGGTGTTACGCCTGAATGCTCTGGGGCTGGATGTCAAGGTTGAAGAAAAATTTGTTGATCCTTATGAAGAACAAGTCAGAAAAGCAAAGCAGGAAATTCGCCGCTCCTGGTATCGAGCGATTTTCGCCGGACTTGTGGGTGGTGTGCTTATCGGTAGTGAATTTGCCGGCATATTGCCGCATCTGACAGACAAAGAAACTGCCTTTGGCGTCAATGGTCAGATCGTATGGGGATGTATTGCTGCACTGACCTTGTTTACCATGTGGTTCAGCGGCAGGAATTATTACACCACGGCAATCAAGCAGGCACGTCACTTGTCCGCGAATATGGATACCCTGGTGGCATTGGGTACTTCTGCAGCCTGGTTATCATCAGTGATATTCATTATCAATCCCGGGTTTATTCCAGGTGAGCCAAAGCTCTATCTGGATGCTGCTGTGCTTATTCTGGCTTTTTTGCAATTGGGTCATGCGTTGGAGATTCGGGCAAAACGAACTACCAGTGAAGCCATTGGTTCTCTACTCAAACTGGCACCCAAAACTGCAAAGGTGGTGCGAGGAGACAAGGAGGTGGAACTCCCCGTATCGCTACTACGCCCGGGAGATCAATTGCGCGTCCGGCCGGGAGAAACGGTTCCCATTGATGGTGTTGTTCTGGAGGGAAGTTCCAGCATTGACGAGTCCATGCTCACCGGGGAACCCATTCCTGTAGAAAAGCAGCCTGAGGATGCGGTGATTGGTGGTACGCGAAACTTGAATGGCAGTTTCATTTTCAAAGTCAGTAAAGCGGCGAATGAAACCACGCTCTCACATATCATCGAGATGGTTAAAAAGGCGCAATTGAGTAAACCTGCTATTGCGCGACTGGTAGATAGAGTATCCGCTGTTTTTGTCCCTATTGTCATTCTCATCGCGATTACTGCCTTTACCGTTTGGTATTTGTGGGGGCCTGAGCCTTCTCTGGCATATGCTTTGACCTCAGGTATTTCAGTGCTAGTTATTGCCTGTCCTTGCGCTCTTGGTCTGGCAACACCCATAGCGATCATGATGGGAACGGGCAGGGCAGCACAACTGAATATTCTGATTCGAAACAGTGAGGCATTACAGCATGCATCCAGTCTCACCCATGTGGTGGTGGACAAGACCGGTACCCTTACCCAGGGGCGTCCTGAAGTAACGGCGGTTTATCCCTATAAAGACATATCGAAAGATGAGTTGTTGGCACTGGCCGCGAGCCTGGAGAGTCAGTCCGAGCATCCCTTGGCAGAAGCAATCAACAAGGCAGCACAGAAAAAAAATCTGCCATTGAAGCCGATCCATGATTTTAGTGCTGTGTCTGGCAGGGGCATTCAAGCGGATATTGACGGGCAGCGGGTGATCCTGGGAAATCAACACTTCCTCAAGGATGCAGGGGTCGAAATTCCCCGGCAGTTGGCGGAGACCGCAGCTACAGATGCCGCACAAGGGGGGACACCAATTTGGTTGGCGAAAGACGGGCTGTTTTCCGGGTTGTTGATCTTGAAAGACCCGATCCGGGACGATACCCCAAAGGCAATTCAGGCATTGCAAAAAACAGGTGTTGTGTTGGTGATGTGTACGGGTGATAACGCAGTGACTGCACAAGCTGTGGCAAAAGAGCTGGGAATTGACCAGGTACACAGCGAAGTCATGCCGGAAGATAAACTCAATGTGGTCAAAGCACTACAAGAAAAAGGCTATAAGGTAGGCATGGTAGGTGATGGGGTGAATGATGCCCCTGCATTGGCGCAAGCTGATACCAGTTTTGCCATTGGCAGTGGCACAGATGTCGCTATAGACAATGCTGATATCACCCTTGCAGGTGATTCCCTGGCAAATGTCAGTACCGCAATCGCTATTTCCAAAGCAACCTTGCGCAATATCAAACAAAACCTGTTTGGTGCATTTATTTATAATGTGGTGGGGATTCCATTGGCAGCGGGTGTACTCTATCCTTTCACTGGATGGATGCTGGAACCCATGTTTGCCAGTGCTGCCATGGCGTTGTCATCAGTAACCGTGGTTACCAACGCCAATCGGTTACGTTTTTTCAAATCAGAATAAAGGTGTAGATATGTCTGCTGAAACCAAGTTAAAGATTACCGGAATGACCTGTGGTCATTGTGTCGCCCATGCCAAGAAAAATCTCGAAGCCGTTCCCGGTGTGACCTCTGTTGAGGTGCAACTGGAGCCGGGTGGCGCTGTGATCCAGGGAAACGCTGATACCGCCGCACTGATCGCAGCGGTAAAGGAAGCAGGGTATGAGGCAGTAGCAGAGTAGATACCACGAGAGATTCTAAAACTTATGATGCAAAAGAAATCCGTATCCGTATTGTTTGTCTGTATGGGAAATATATGTCGTTCACCCACCGCCCATGCGGTTTTTCGTGATCTGGTGAGTGCAGAGGGGCTGGAGTCAAAGATAGAAATTGATTCGGCAGGTACTCATGCCTACCACGTTGGCTCAGCGCCGGATCGCCGTGCCCAAACAACCGCATTGAGCCGAAGAATTGATATGTCTGATCTGCGTGGTCGTCAGGTTGTTGCCGAAGATTTTGAACATTTCGATTATATCCTCGCCATGGATAACGAAAATCTCAGTAACTTGAAGCAAATATGCCCACCTGATGCCAGGGAAAAACTGCATCTGTTCATGGACTATGCCCCCGACTACGGGATGTCTGAAGTGCCTGATCCCTATTATGGCGGAGAGCGGGGGTTTGAGCAGGTGTTCGATATGATTGCTGAAGCTTCTGATGGCTTGCTGAATGATATCATTGGCTCAGCATCAAAATAGAGTTTATGAAAGCGCCGAACACAAACGGTTCTATTGTCGGGTTAACAATAGAACCGTCTGCTGACACCAATCAGTTTAGGGAAGTCTTGATTGATTCTGGCGCGAGCAGAGCTTCCTTAGGTACTGGTATCTGGATCTGATTTGTCTGCAGGTGAAGAAACTGCTTCGGTTTTACTTGGCTGGGTTGTATCTGAAGTTACAGCTGCCTCGGTTTTCTTTGCAGCATCAGTTTTTTTACTGGCAGCCTTTTTCTTTGCGACCTTCTTCTTGGCAGTTTTCTTTTTCGCCACCTTTTTCTTGCGTACGGGTTTGGCTGGGCCGGTTGATGCGTCTTTTTCCTTAGTGGTCTCCTTGGCAGCGGAAGTTGTAACTGGGGTAGCCTTTTGGTCGTCTGAGCCCGAATCTGATGTTTTGGAAGGCGCTGGTTTTTGCGCCGTCTCCGCAACTATTGCTGTTGTGTCGTTGTGAGCTTCTTTTCTCACATTTGACGTATCAGCTTTCTGATCAACGGTATTTTTTTCAGGGGGTTTCGGCTTTTCTGCAACCGGTTTTTCTGTTGTAACCGCAGCTTCTTTTGCGGTGCTATCAGTAGGATTTGGCGCAGTGGTTTTCTTGATTTCATCCAGTCGAGGAACCGAGGATTTGGACTTCAGGCTGCCTGAGGAAATAGTGCGTTTAACCTTGAGTTCGCCTTTTTCACTATCCTTGCCTTTGTTACTGGTTTTTGGTGCAACATTGTTATTGCTTGGCTTTGCTGGTGCATCAGCCACTTTTGGTGTTTGAGGGGCGGTAGCTTCCTTGGTATTGCCATTAATTTCCTTGGGTGGTGGTTGTTGATTTTCATTCTTGTTGTTTTGACGCACCTGACTCTGGCGAGTGCCAGGGCCACGACTGCGTCCACGTCCGCCTCGGCGACCACGTTTGGGCGCGCTATTGCGGTTATCCTTTTGTTCAGCATTACCTTCGGAATTGGTAGCTTTGTCTGCAACAGGTTTTTGTTCGGCAGATTTATTATTGTGTTGGGGCTGTTGTTTTTGCTTCTGTTTCTGCTGAGGTGCTTGTTTCTTGGGTTGATTTGAGCTGTTGCCGTCCTTGTTTTTATTGTCCGGTTTATTACGGTTGTTGCGACGACGATTGTTGTTGCGGTTTTTGTTGTTACGGTTTTTGTTCTGTGGGTTAGCAGGTTTTGGTTTTTCTTCTTCTTTTGGCTGTTCGTCGTCCACAGAGGTGAAGATGGAAAACAGGCGCTTGATGATGCCGCCTTCCGGCTTATGTTCTTTTTTGGCAGTAGTGGGTGATTTGGTGTTTTCCTCAGAGGGAATCTGACGGGCAGCAGGTTTGATGTTTTTTACTGCAGGCTGTTCAATTTGCTTGCGTTGTTGTTCCTGGCTGGCGCTGGCAGCGGCTTCCGGTTCAGCGATCATGTTGTAGCTGGAGTCATTGTCTTGTGGAAGATCCTGACGACGGATACGTTCGATGCTGTAGTGGGGGGTTTCCAGATGCTTGTTGGGGATCAGAATGACATTGATATTGTGACGTTGCTCTACTTCGGAGATGGGCTGGCGTTTCTCATTCAGCAGAAATGTTGCTACTTCAACGGGCAACTGGGCTTGTACCCGCCCAGTATTTTCCTTGAGGGCTTCTTCTTCGATAATGCGCAAGATAGACAGTGCCAGAGACTCCACATCACGGATATGTCCCTGTCCATCGCAACGAGGGCAGACCTGGTGGGCGGATTCTCCCAATGAAGGTCGCAGGCGCTGGCGCGACATCTCCATGAGCCCAAACCGTGAGATACGCCCAATTTGAACCCGAGCGCGATCTTCCTTCATGGCTTCACGCAGACGGTTTTCCACCTGACGCTGGTTTTTTGATGGTCGCATGTCGATGTAGTCGATTACAAACAGACCACCCATATCCCGCAAGCGCAGTTGGCGGGCGATTTCTTCGGATGCTTCGAGGTTGGTGGTCAGCGCAGTATCTTCGATATTACTGCCTTTGGTGGCTCGGGCAGAGTTGATATCGATAGAAGTCAGGGCTTCGGTCGGGTCGATGACAATAGAGCCACCGGAAGGGAGGCGTACTTCACGTTGAAAGGCGGTTTCGATCTGGGATTCAATCTGATAGCGGGAGAAAAGGGGAACTTCATCGTCGTAGTGATGCAGTTTGGTCAAATACCTGGGCATGACTTGTTCAATGAATTCCTTTGCCTGGGAATAGACTTCAGGGCTGTCGATAAGAATTTCACCGATGTCTGCCCGCAGGTAGTCGCGCATGGAACGGATGATGACATTGCTGTCCTGGTACACCAGGAATGGAGCCTTGCGTTCCTGGGTGGATTTTTCGATGGCAGCCCAGAGTTGCAGCAAATAGTCCAGATCCCATTGCAGTTCCTCGGTGCTTTTTCCTACTCCAGCAGTGCGCACGATCAAGCCGGTGCCTTCTGGAATTTCCAGTTGGCTCATGGCCTTTTTAAGCTCGGTGCGATCTTGCCCTTCGATGCGTCTGGATACGCCTCCAGCACGGGGGTTGTTGGGCATGAGAACCAAATAACGACCCGCCAGAGAGATGAAGGTAGTGAGCGCCGCTCCTTTGTTACCGCGTTCTTCCTTTTCGATCTGGAAAATAATTTCCTGACCTTCATGCAATGCTTCGCGAATACTTGGACGCTTGTTGCCTTCCAGGGATTTTGGATCAAAGTAGCTGTGAGCGACTTCTTTCAGCGGTAAAAAGCCATGGCGTTCAGAGCCATAGTCGATGAAAGCTGCTTCCAGACTGGGTTCTACCCGGGTGATTTTTCCTTTGTAAATATTGGCTTTCTTTCGTTCTCTGCCGGGGCTTTCGATATCCAGATTATAGAGTTTTTGGCCATCCACGATGGCAACGCGCAACTCTTCTGGCTGAGTTGCGTTGATCAGCATTCTTTTCATTTATATATTGTCCTGTAAAGAGCTGTACTGCATGTAGGACAGGGGAAAGGCAACAGACGGTCGCATTTGGCGTTTTGGCACTGTGAGATTGCCGCCAATCTGTGTATTCTGGCATATATTTACAGCTGACTAAGGGGTCAAACTGGCAAGTAATTGCAATAATTATTTGAAATATCTATTTGTACAGATATTTCGGTGTATATGCGTTTTTATCCTCTGTAGATCAGCGACCTCAAAGGGGCGCTGATGGAACATTGTGGTACACACTCTAAAAAATTGTAGCTATCCATGACCAGTACTCAAGCGCTGGTCTCGTGTAAATTACACCTGAACCCGTGGGTTAAGGTTAAAATCAACTATCATTGATTTCATGCGGAAGATGGCAGAAGAACAATGGCGGATACTTTTAGGCGTTTGCCTGGCTCAATAGCTGTTTGGTTGCAAATGCAGGATGATGCTTAAATCAGATCAATTCAATTTGGATAAACTGATTAAATTTACCACCCATGC
>CAYXOS010000079.1:0-12501 GCA_964467115.1 uncultured Sedimenticola sp. | reverse complement strand
AGCGGAAAACGCGGTTTCCCGCTTCCTTCATTTTCAATGGCTTACAGCCATCAATGGGTGGTACATCCATGTGCCACACACAGGCTGTCGAAAAACGGTGTTTTTCAACAGTCTGTTAACGAAAGCCCGTCATGATTGACGGGCTTTTGCTTTTCAGGTTTTGTCCTGTATTTGGTTCATGTTTCTTCAAGGTGTTTGCTATGCGTAGTTTGTTTCTGATCGTTACACTTTTTCTGGCGTTGCCTGCCGCAGCTGAGGTTACCAATATCAACAATGCCGAGTTGGAAAAGCTGATGGCGCAAGGGATTCCTGTCATCGATATCCGGCGTGCAGAAGAATGGCAGCAGACTGGCGTGATCAAAGGGAGTCACCTGATGACCTTTTTCGATAAAAAAGGTAATTATGATGTGGCCGCCTGGCTGGAGAAGTTGGCACCGATTGCAGGTAAGGATCAACCTTTTATACTGATATGCCGAACCGGGAACCGAACTGGAGTGGTGAGTAATTTTCTGGACAAGAAATTGGGTTATACCAAAGTCTATAATGTTAAGAAAGGCATCACTGACTGGATAAAAAATGGTAAGCCGGTAGTAAAGGCTAGCAACTGAGTAAAGGAAGCACAGATCTATTCATGAACGCGTATTTCGCGCCTGAAATGCAGGATAACGTTGTCGTCTACATGCATGTGGGCGTGAGCTGATAGCGAAAGCTTTGACGTTCCTGCCAACAGCTGCTCGTATAGAATAGATCAGGGCTTCCCAAATTGGAGCACCAAATTCATGGGTTTTAAATGCGGTATCGTAGGTTTGCCAAATGTGGGTAAATCCACGCTTTTCAATGCGCTTACCAAAGCGACCATAGCAGCAGAAAATTATCCTTTCTGCACCATTGATCCCAATGTTGGTATCGTACCTATCGCGGATCCCCGTCAGGATAAAATTGCAGAAATTGTAAAGCCAGAACGCATTGTTCCCACCACCATGCAGTTCGTTGATATTGCGGGTCTGGTTGCGGGAGCATCCAAGGGTGAGGGGCTGGGAAACAAGTTTCTGGCGAATATCCGTGAAACTGATGCCATTGTTCAGGTTGTGCGTTGTTTCGAAAATGATGATGTGGTTCATGTTGCAGGAAAGGTAGACCCTCTGGCAGATATCGAGGTCATCAACACCGAGTTGGCGCTGGCTGACCTGGAAAGCGTAGAGAAAGCCCTGGACAAGACTGCACGCATGGCAAAAACCGGTGACAAGAAGATTCTTGCACAGAAAGCCTTGCTGGAATCTGTGCGGGAGCATCTTGATCAAGGATTGCCTGTACGTTCCATGGCGCTGGATGAAGATCAGCAGGCAGCATTATACGATCTGCATTTGTTGACCATAAAGAAGGTATTGTACATCGCCAATGTCAGCGAAGATGGTTTTGAGAACAATCCTTTTCTCGATGCCTTGACTGAACACGCTGCCAGTGAGGGGGCTGAAGTCGTACCCGTATGCGCGGCAATAGAAATGGAACTGGTCGAGCTGGATGATGAAGATAAAGCCGATTTTCTTGCAGAAATGGGGCAGGAGGAGCCGGGGCTTAATCGCGTCGTGCGTGCAGGGTATAGTTTGTTGGGGTTGCAAACTTATTTTACCGCGGGGGTAAAAGAGGTGCGTGCCTGGACAGTGGCGGTGGGTGCCACTGCCCCACAGGCGGCGGGGGTTATCCATACAGATTTTGAACGGGGCTTCATCCGTGCCGAAGTGATTGCTTATGATGATTTCATTGCCTGTGGTGGTGAACAGGGGGCCAAGGAAGCCGGAAAGTTACGCTTGGAAGGCAAGGAATATATCGTTCAGGATGGCGATGTTGTGCATTTCCGTTTTAATGTCTGAGGGGTATTGAGCAAGTGCTCATGAATTAATAGAGGTGCCCTTTACATCCCGTTACCAAATTTATCATTGAAGGCTATACCGCTGGCGCGTAACGGGCGCATTGCTTCGGCATAGGCTTTCAGCACCTCCAGTGACCAGGTGATGCGCTCGCGAAAATAACCATCGGCATCAGGATTGTTGTCCGCGGGATTGGCATTGAGAACAGATTCCACGTTACGAACAATGACTTGTTCGGGAATATAGCAAATACGGTTGTTTTTATAGCTGCTCATGCGCAACTCGGCTACCGGATAGGCGCCGCCGTCCGCAGAAGATACCGCAACGATCAGTGCGGGCTTGTGTCCCACTTCGTTTTTTCCTGCAATCAGAAAAAAGTTTTTGAGCCCTGCAGGTACCTGACCATGCCATTCCGGTGCAATCACAACAAAGGCATCACTTTGCTGCAGTGTTTCCCGCAAGGGAGCCAGCAGGGATTCCCACTTTTCCTCACCCTCCCAGATGCCTTGATCCCAAAGTGGCAACGGATTTCCCTCCAGACTGTAAATCACTGCTTCTTCGCATAATTCCTGCTGCAACAATGTCGCCTGGATAAAGCCGGCAACTTTGCGACTTTGGGAATGTTGGCGGTGGCTACCACTGATGATGGTAATTTTCATAGGTGATCTCGGTCAGTTTTGATATTCGGCTGTAGCCTAATTGTAAAGCGATCGCTGAGAATAGATTCCACAGGGGTTTCAGGGAACCTTCTATCAACGATTGTCAACACCAAGGCAGGTGCCTACACGCTGGGCGCTGATGACCCAGGGATGGTCGGGAGGAACCAGCTTTTTGTTGCCAGCGACCTCAGGCAGAGGGATAGGCACGGCATCGTTTCCACGCGCGGCAACCATTACTCCAAACTGATCTTCGGCGATCAGATCGGCGCAGGCAGTGCCCAAGCGAGTTGCAAGCAATCGATCAGCTGCCGATGGCGTTCCGCCGCGTTGTAAATGCCCGAGAATGGTCACCCGGGATTCCAGCCCCGTCATTTGCTCCAGTTGTTTGGATAGCAACACGGTATGGTTGGCGTATTCAAGATTCAGTTGGGCAAGATCTTCCTTTGCTTCCTTTTTCTCTTTTTTATTGGCGGCGTTGATTTTTCGTTGTTCTGCTTCTTTGACCAGGCTGGCTTTGTCCTTTGGCAAAGCACCCTCTGCAACCGCCACAATACTGAAGTTTTTGCCGCTGCGTGACCGTTCTCGAATGGCATTTGCCACTCGCTCAAGATCATAAGGAATCTCGGGAAGTAGAATGACGTCTGCGCCGCCAGCAATGCCGGCGCCAAGTGCCAGCCAGCCTGCCCTGTGACCCATGATTTCCACCACAATAATGCGATGGTGACTATGCGCGGTGCTATGCAATCGGTCAATGGCATCGGTAGCGATACCGAGGGCGGTATCAAAGCCGAAGGTCACATCGGTCATTCCCACGTCATTGTCGATGGTTTTGGGCAGGGTAATAATGTTCAGCCCTTTTTCCATTAACTTCAGGGCATTTTTCTGGGTACCGCCACCGCCAATACAGATCAGGGCATCGAGATGATTGGCATGGTAATTTTCCACGATGACATCCGTCATATCTTGTATTTTTCCGCCAAAAAGCATTCGATGAGGCTTGTCACGACTGGTGCCAAGAATTGTTCCGCCGCGGGTGAGTATGCCTGACAAGGTTTCTCCTTCGAGGCGTTTGAAACGATTATCCACCAAACCACGAAAGCCATCCTGAAAGCCAATCATTTGCATCCCATAATGACCCTGTGCGGCTTTACCCGCGCCGCGAATGGCGGCATTCAATCCTGGGCTGTCACCACCTGCTGTGAGTATGCCTACGTGCTTTGTCATTTTGTGTCCCCTTTGTGCTTGTTCGATGGCAACTACTATGCCAGCAATGGCTGCAAATGCAATACGACCCAGATCAAATAAACGGCGTTCTATTCAGCCTGTAGGATTTTACCCCGGCCATCCTGGCCTGTGTTCCCTTATGTGTCTTTTACCTGTGATAATCTGTAGCCTGGTTTTTTATTCGGAATCTGGATATGGGTAGATTTTCACACCTGGTGGTCGCGTTAATGTTGGGGTTTTGCCTTTTTCTCCAGGCTGTAGAAGCAGCGGATACGGGGCTGGATGCGACCCTTGATGGTGTCAATACTGCATTGCTGCGCTCAGAACTGGATGCCAGTAAATCCAAGCAAGATCTTTCGAAAGAACAAAAGGAATCATTGACCGCCACTTATGACGAAGCGCTGAATTGGCTTAGCCAGGCTGAGAAATTCAAAACTGCTACCAAGAAATTTCTGGCAGCCAGGAGCGAGGCGCCACAACAAACCAAGAATATTCGGGAAAAACTGTCTCGCACCCAGGACAGACCGCTACCAGACCCCAAAAAGTTCAAAAGTAAAAGCCTGGAAGAGCTTGAGCAAATTCTAGAAACTGAAAAAGCGGCCCAAACTGCGTTGGAAGCCAGGATAGAGGAGCTTGCTCATGGGGTTGCTTCAGAGGCGAAGCGCCCGGAAGCTGCCAGGCAGCAGTTGGCGGTATCCAATCAACAGCTGGATGAACTTGAAAATGCCTTGTCGAATCAACAAAAGCCTGTCGATAGCCAAGCGCTGGCTCAGTATCGAAAAGATCAGGCACGACTGCTGGCGTTGAGAGAGCAGATCGCGATGCTGGAGCAGGAAATGTTGTCCCACCCTGCGCGTCTTGCCTTGAGCAAGGCCGAGTTGGAACAGGCAGAGGCGGGAGCAGCTGTGGCCGCCAAACGCGTGGCATTCATGGAGGATTTGGTCAATCAAAGGCGCAAGCAGGAGGTTGAGCAAGTCAGTCGTGGTGAAGAACAAAAAGAACAGGACATCATTGAAAAATACCCCGCACTAAAAGGTATTGCCGCAGAAAATGCCACCCTGGGTAGTGAATTGAAAGCCATAACCCAACAACTGGAGTTGGTCAGCAAAAGAGACAATGCCTTGCGTGATCAAGCCCGTCGCATGGAACTGGATTATCGAAATACCCAGCGAAAAGTTGAGATAGCCGGTTTGAAAGAAGCCTTGGGGCAGGTGTTGCTTGAAAGCAGAAAAAATCTTCCTGATCCACGTAAATTCAAAAAACAGGAACAGCGGATCAAAAAGCACGTTACTGAAACGGGCTTACGCCAGATTCATTACAAGGAACTGCGTCGTCAGTCCAATGCCTACAATATCGACCCCATGGTTTTGCTGAAGGGGATTCCCGAGAAAGAGGCGAAGAAATTGTTGGTGCCTCTCAAGGAGTTGTTGCAACGCAAGAGGGAGTTGCTGGACAAGCTTATATCTACTGACGAAGCTTATCTGCGCGCTTTGAGTGAGCAGGATGTGATGTTACAGCGGGTACAGGATGTGTTGCGCACCTACGACGAATTTCTCGCGGAACATTTGTTATGGGTCAGAAATACCTCCGTAATCGGTTTGCAAGACCTGAAGAAAATTCCTTCTGAATTACAGGCGCTATTGAATGTCAAAGCATGGTCACGCATGTGGCTGAGTCTTGTACAGCAGGCTGTGAGCTCCTATCTGTTTTTCCTGGGGTTGTTGGGCGTTGTTTTGGTGTTTGCCGCCAGGCGTTTTATTCGGCGAGCCTTGATTGCCAGTGCCGAGAGCATCGGAAAACCATCCGCAGGCAGTTTTTCCGCCACGCTCAAGGCTATTGCGTATAGCTTCCTGTTGCCCACGGGATTTGTCTTTCTGGTGTTGTTATTGGCATGGCAGTTAAAGCAAATAGCAGAAACTTCTACTTATGCCGATGCAATGGCAAATGCTTTGTATTGGGTTTGGGGCCCCATGTATTCACTGTTGGTGTTACGTGCCCTGACTTGTCAAAAAGGGGTGTTGGAAGCGCATTTTCGTTGGCGGAAAAAGAGCATACTGCGCCTGAGGAAAGCAATAAATTTCCTGTTGCTATGGTTTATTCCAGCTTCCATGCTCACCATCATCCTGGTCAATATTGGCAGCGATGGGCTTGCTGGCGTGCTGTTGAAATTCAGCTTTATGTTGGCTGCTGTATCACAAGCTATTTTTATCTATCGGGTGTTTCATTGGGATAGAGGCGTTGCTGCCAGTTTTTTACAGCAGTACAAGGATGGATTCTTATGGCGAACTCGCTGGCTATGGTTGTCCATTGCAGTCAGTATTCCTTTGGTTCTGGTGGTATTGGCAATGCTGGGTTATGTGTACACCTCGGCGACGTTGCTTTACCAGGTTATCAATACCCTGTGGTTGATTGGTGTATTGGTTGTTTTACAGCAACTGGCTGAGCATTGGTTACTTCTCAGTCGTCGGCGTATCGCCTATCAAGCAGCGCTGGAGCGGCGTAAATTACTGGAAGAGAAAACCCAGGATGGTGACGAAAATGCGGATGCCGAGCAGAGCGTCGATGTCAATGAACCCTCAATCGATATCGTTACCCTGAGCAAGGCGAGCCGCAAGCTGCTGAGTGCTTCCATCCTGATCGCTGCAGTGATGGGGCTATGGCTGATCTGGGCGGAGTCTTTGCCTGCATTAGGGGTTCTGGATACCATTCCTTTATGGCAACACAGCACGCTGGTCGATGGTGTAGAGACCAACGTTCCTGTGACTCTGGGCAACTTGCTACTGGTGGTTACCATCGCCATTGTGACCCTGGTTGCCGCCAGGAATCTACCGTCATTGTTGGAAATTATTCTGCTGCAATATTTCCATTTATCCTCAGGCAGTCGTTATGCCATTCGTACCTTGAGTGGCTATACCATAGCAGCCACAGGCATGGTGTTGGTATTTCAGGCGGTTGGCGGTAGCTGGGATCAGATCCAGTGGCTGGTAGCCGCGTTGAGTGTGGGCATTGGATTCGGATTGCAGGAAATCGTTGCCAACTTTATCAGTGGGTTGATTATTTTGTTTGAACGTCCGATCCGTGTAGGGGATTTCGTCACGGTAGGAGGTAGTGATGGTACGGTAACCAGGATCCGTATACGGGCAACGACTATATTGACCAAAGACAGAAAGGAGTTGTTGGTGCCGAACAAGGAGTTTATTACCGGGCGTTTGTTGAATTGGTCCTTGTCTGATCAAACCACCCGCTTGAAATTATCGGTTGGGATATCATACGGCGCCGATGTCGAGTTGGCAGAAAAATTGTTGCTGGAAGCAGCCCAAGAGCAAGAAATGGTGCTGGACGAGCCCAAGCCTTTTGTTTACTTCCATGGGTTTGGTGATAGTGCTTTGTTGCTTGAATTGCGCTGCGTCATCGACTCAGTGGATTACCGGATAATGACTTTGAGTAAACTGCATCACGCGGTCAACAGCAAGTTTGCAGCGGCAGGTATGGCGATCCCATTCCCGCAGCAAGATGTACACCTGGATGTGTCCAGTGCTTTGGAGATAAAGCCTCAGGTCTGAAGGGTAGCTCTACTAATTTATGATGGCCCTCATGCGCGAATCTGTTCAAACAGAATTAACAGTTGCTGTTAATAGAGGTAGCCTGAAAATGATACAATGCTCCCCATGAAAGAACTTCTACTATTACTGTTGGTGGCGATACTGAGCGGATGTGCGACACAATCACCACCGGCACATTTTTACGTTCTGAGCGCCAAGGCGCAAACTGCCCAAGCCGCACATCCCGGGTTGGTAGTTGGTATCGGTCCGGTAAGTATTGCCGACTATCTGGATCGTAACCAGATTGTACGTCGGGATACGGATGTGCAGCTGCAAATGGATGAGTTCAATCGTTGGGCGGGGGATCATCGAAAAAATATCACCACAGTGCTGGCTGACAACCTTTCCAGAATTCTTGGTTCAGAGGCGGTGTTACCCTATCCTTGGGCTTCGACCCTGGATCTTGATTATCAGATCGTGGTGGATGTGTCGCGTTTTGATGCGACTTCAGAAAACCGGGTGGTGTTGGATGTGCAGTGGCAGTTGTTCGATGGTCGAACAAATAAGTTGCTGCGAATTCAACGTACTCGCCTCGAAACCATTGCGGAAGGCAGCAGTTATTCTGCGCAGGTAGAGGCGCAAAACCAGGCATTGGTAAAATTTGGACAAATTTTGGCAAAGTCTCTCATTTCATTGTCCCCTGAAGTCTGAAGGCGAGCACTGTTTTTTCAAAAATGGCCAGATTTTTTTGATGGCGTTCAAATATCCAGTTTTTTAATAGGGTAAAGATTGATTCTGGCAAGAGTATTGCATATGCTTTTTCCTGGATTTGATTCATATTGCTTGGGAGTCCCACCTGATTCGTAGCTGCCCATGGATTGGTCAGGGATTCTCTTGCGCTCACTAAGGTTCTATTGACATGCAAAATGAAGATTTATCAGCTGCACCCGTGGACGACAAAAATACCATTGATTTGCCCGGGTATGAATTGATTCGCCTGTTGGGTGAGGGCGGGCAAGCGAAAGTCTATTTGGCAAACCAATTGTCATTCCAGCGCAAGGTGGCGATCAAGGTTCTGCATACTTTTGCTAGCGCTGAACAAAGCTATGTCGATAGTTTTCTGCAGGAAGCACGTACCGTTGCCGGCCTCAGTCATCCGCATATTATTCCGGTATATGATTTTGGAAAAAAGGACGATTATTTCTACCTGGTGATGGAATACTGCGTCGGCAGTGACCTGAAAGGGCTGATCAAATCGGGAATTGTCGAAGAAGAGATTTTCAAGGTTATGGAAGAGGTGGCGTCGGCGTTGGCTTTCTCCCATGATCGAGGGGTTTATCATCTTGATATCAAGCCTGAAAACATCATGTTTCGGCAAGACAATTCAGCGGTATTGATGGATTTTGGTATTGCGCGTGGAAAAGATACCCAGGCAGGTGATGACCAAGACAAGCTACTGGGGACGCCTACCTACATGAGTCCTGAGCAATTGTTGTCTGAAGAGGTTGATGGACGTGCAGATGTCTATGCGCTTGGAGTGGTGTTTTATGAAATGCTGGCTGGCAAATTACCGTATGAAGATGATGATATTGTCGAGCTTGCTAGAAAGCATGCCAGCGCTCCCATTCCTCAATTGCCCTCCCGCTATAGAAAATACCAGGGCATACTCGAAAAAATGCTCGCCAAAGAAGCCGAGGATCGGTACCAAACTGCGCTGGAAGTTGCAAAAATATTCCAGAATATTGCCAAGGGTGTCAATGACCCGGAAGTAATGACAGGAGCAGTGGCTGTTGACTTGAAAACCCGGTCGTCTGAGAAAACAATCACCGGCGGTATCGTTCAGCAAGATGATCTTGAGTTTTTGCACGATCTGCATCCGTTGCTGGATGAGGGCTGGGAAGCCAAGCTTAAATCGGTTTTTTTACAGTTAAATGATCAGAAGCGCAAATATGTCTACGAAAAAATACTGATTCCCAAGGGAATAAGCTTCGACAGTGGGAATGGACGGTTTGTGTATGAGCAGATATCGGGTGTCGATTCGCTGGTCGGGGGTCTGAGCAATGCGCTGAAAATGCTGGGAGTCAAACTTCAACGAACCAAGAAGGATCTGGAGTCATTACGGGATCCCATGGCAATAGCCGATATCATGGAAAGTGCCCTCAGCATGATAGAAACCTTCGAATGTCAGGAGAACATGGAGCTACAGCGAGAAAAGATTCGCTTGCGAAATGCCTACTTGAATGAATTGATTCTGTACGTGCGTGATGCAGAATTTGATCCGGTAAAAAGCCAGCGCAACCTGGATGTGGATGCGATTAAAACTTATATGCTGGAGGTGTTTCTCAGGCACCAAGTATTGGGATATCGTTTCCGCACCATGGCAAGCGATCAATTGAGAGAAGAGGGGCAGCCTTTTCTGCGTGATGTTGTGGCAAAAGAGGCCGATATACGCCAATGTGATCTGGTAAAAACCGATCGTTATTTGTTTTTGATCGGTGCTGTAAAAGATATTTCTCAAAATCCTTTTTCCGTACGGCGTTTTTTATCTGAAGAAGGCGTGATGGGTGGACAATACGTCTTCTTCAATGCTGTCTGTATTTCCTTGTCTGACCTCGATAATCCGCAACGGCTGGAAAAGATTTCGTGGGAGATTTCCCGGATTTTTACTCTGGAAAGGCAGTTGAGCTCCAGTATCGTCGATATTGTCAAAGACATGGAAAAAGCGCAGAAAACGCGTTTGCAACCCATGCTTCAAAAAGATATTGCGGCGGATGGCGCAAACATTGAACTGAATATCCAGAATCGCCTTATCGATTATGAAAAAGAGCTTACGCTCTCGGTTTTGAAAAAGCTCGCCATGGGTATAAAAATGCTGGCGAAAACCTTGGATGATATGGAGTACCTGTTTCTCAGTACACGCAAATTGTTGGTGGATGTGGCAGGTGATGTGCGTGATTTTCATATGTCACCGGCGTTGTCCTGGAGCCAGGCAATCGAGCACCTGGAGCTAAAGGTGATTGCGTACATCAGCATGTTGGAGAAGCGTTACGATTATTTGTTCGCTTTGAGCAAACCGGAAAAGCTGGATATCCTCCTTGATCCCGAGCAGCCTATAGCTGAATTCAAAGCCAATATCAAAAAAGGCAGTGCAAAGCTTTCCGAGGCAAAGGCTCGTTTGCAAAAGGCCCTTGCCCGACAGAAAAAAATTGAGCAAAGTGTTTTTTATCGTGTGCTTACATCCATAACGGGTTTGATCAGCAAGCCAAAGCTACCTGAAGAAATAGAAATGGAAATTGACCGGATCAAGCAGGAAAGTTTGGTTGGGTTTATCCGCATTTGCAAGCGCTACTCTAAAATTGTCGTGTACCTGGAATTTGAGCAACTGGTGGAACTCGATGAAAGTAAACGCCATTATGCGCTGCCCTTTGGTGAGGATGGAGTAACACATTTGCCCGTATTGGTTATGCTGTATGAAGACCCTCGTTTGCTCGACATGGCAACGATTCTGGAGAGTTTGAATTTTGACGTGTTACGTGATTTCCCCACCAGCCCTCAGTTTGCTCGTGTGAAATAACGATTTCTTCCATTATTTGTTCAGGGGGGGGGCACAAGAAGGGAGATGCCTGTGCGAAATACAATATTTCCCTCTAAATAATGGTGTTAAATATTTTTGTGAATTGAGTAGTAGTTTGCAAAAAACCTGCTAAACTTCTTGTACAACGCGGTAGTTTATTGTGCAAAATTTAGGGGGTGTATGTTGGAAATTTGCCAATTTATGGAGCGCAAAGCCAAGGGAAGTTTGGCATCACATAATGATAAGTCCGGATATTTTCAGCGCTTTTTCAAAAAATCAGCTATTGCCTTGGCTGTGGCATTGGGGGCGACTGCATACCTGCCTGGGGCAATGGCGTGTACCACGGCAAACTGGGGGGCGATCGTCGATGCGGGAGCCAATATCGATCCCAGCATCAATGCCAGTCTGGAGGCAGATTGTGGGCTGATCGTCAACATTGACGGGGCAAATCCTGCATATGTTGTCGACAATACACCTGGCACCCTCACTTCACCATCGGTATCCGAGTATGTGGCGCGTTTTTATTTGGCGCAGAATGGACTGGTGTTGGGCGCAGGGGAAGAATTGGTGGTATTTGAAGCCCTTGATGCTTCATCCAACCCTGTTTTCTCGGTTATTTTGCGTGATGACAATAGTGTCCGCAAACTCAAATTGCTTGCCTATGAAAATGGCGGTTCGTCAGTAACCAATATGGGTAGCGAGTTGACCCTTGCGGATGGCTGGCGTGCTATCCAGGTTTCTTGGAAAGCAGGAAATGGCACCGGTAGTCTGGCGCTCAAAGTCGACGGCGTAGCTGCTGCAGCACCGCAAAATCTTGCGAATTTAAGCAACGATACTCTTACCGTTTCTTCGGTCAAGCTGGGTGTTGTCAATACCAGTCCGGCAGTAAGCCTGGCAGGTTCTTCTGGTAATGTGATGTTGGATGCTTTTCAGTCCTATCGTCAGGGTGATGCTGGAACCATCGATAAGAATTGTTCCGGTGACAGCATCCTGATGAAGCATATTACCTTCTTGCCAGGAAGCAAAACCTGCGTAGGAACCACCACCATTCAAACTGGCGAATTGTTAACTATCGACAGTGGTGCTGATGTCACCGTCATCTCACCGCAAGTACAGTTACAACCAAGCTTTTCTGTACCTGTCGGCGGTGCTTTCCGAGTGATGACTCCCTAGGGAGCCTCTAATCTATTCATGAACTCGCATCTCATACCTGAAATGTCCGATAACTTCGTTGAAGTTCTTGCTAATAGCTGGCTATTAGCGGCGAACTCCGCCTTGTTCTCGAACATTTCCGGCATAATCTGCTTCGTACAGAATAGATCAGAGGTTCCCTAGTCGTTTTAGCACGGGGTGTTTTTAGTTTTGTTTTGAATTAATTGGTGTCTGTTCTGAAAGGGTGGGCACTGAATCTGACACAAGGAAGCGTCGATATTTTTAGTTGCCTTAAGTAATTGAAAATATAGGAAATAAAGGCTGTTCCAAGGATGGGGTGCTAACCAACTTATTATAAAAGGTCAGGTAGATGCTGGGATTGGGGGATTCTATGGGTAACTGGGCAAGTCGCTGGGTACGCTACATATTGGGCACGCTGTTTTTGTTTGTGGCTACGGCAGCTTCTTCTGCCATGGCAGCGG
>CAYXOS010000078.1:0-12628 GCA_964467115.1 uncultured Sedimenticola sp. | reverse complement strand
CAGATCCACATAACGTTTCATGGCACTGCCATCGATGGCTCCCGGTATCATTTTCTCTCCAATAACAAAAGCCGGCGTTCCTGTTATGCCCAAACGTTCAGCCCAAACACTGACTCTTTCAAGCTCCTGCTGTATGTCATTCGACGCCATGTCTTTCTTTAATTGTTGCAGGTCAATTCCAACTTTTTTTGCCGCCGCCAATACGCCTTCAGGAGACAGTCGACTATTCTTGCCCATCATCTGAGCGTGAAATTGACTGTATTTCCCTTGCTTCTGCGCCGCCAGGGCTGCTTTGGCGGCGTACAGAGAGTTATCCCCCAGAACAGGCAATTCTTTCAATACAAATCTGATGTTCCCGTCATCAGCAATCAGCTTTTCCATGCTGGGAAATACTTTTTTGCAGTACGGGCAGTTGTAATCGAAAAATTCCACCACAGTTACATCACCTTTTGGATTTCCGATAACTGGCGACTGAGTGCTCTGAGCTTCAAGTATAAGTTCTGAGATAGCCTCTTTCACCATTGCCGCTTCTGCTGCATCCTGCTGTTTTCTCCAGGTTTGAATGGCTTCAATAACCACTTCCGGGTTTTCCTTCAAGTAGCTACCGATCAACTGCTTCACTTCAGCTTGTTGGGCAGGTGTAAGGGCTTCTGAGGCAACGCTCAAAGAGGGAATGATAACAGTGGCAGACATGCCAATAGCGATCAGGTGTTTTTTCAAATTCATATCTTCTCTCGATTTAGGGTAGGTTTTTTCAGGCGCTGTCGCAAGAGATCAGCCACCCGAAAAGCATTGGCATAGATGGTCCAGGTATAGGGCACACTCCCCCCGGTGGGCATAAAGCTTCCATCAGTTACATATAAATTGTCTACTTCATGTGCCTGGCAGTCGGCATTCAATACAGATTTTTCGGGATTTTTCCCAAAACGACAGGTTCCTGCCAGTAGATTGGTCGGCGGTGCGCCAGAGGCAAATGAAATCACGTTTTCCGCCCCGATGGCTTTGAGCATTTCTGCACCTTTCGCCGCCAAAAACCAGCCTACGCGCAAGTTCTGCACATGAAACCCGGCTCTGACTCTTCCCAGGGGCAATCCCCATTTGTCTTTTTTGGACTTGTCCAAAGTGACAAAACTATCATCGATGGGCAACCAATCGCAAAAAGCTTCGATCTTCAGTGGCATGGAATCCCGAAACAGATGCTCCAGGTTGCGCTTCAATGGCTTGCCCCAAAGCAACCCCTGTTCACCGTCCAAGTGACGGCTGGCACGTAGGGCAGGGCTGGGATGGACATGCACGAAATCTATGGTGCCGCCTTTTTGTCGAGGACCAAACGCCTTATCATCTATCACATACCAGTCTTGCAGCGCACGATTGATAAAAAACCCTGTTTGCGCCAGTTCTTGCGCCTTTTCTTCACTGAAGTTGCCATAGGGCAATTGCCCGGAACCCGCACCACCACCAGCGAACAAGAGGTTTTTTCCTACCAGGCCATTGTTGTTTGCCAATCCATTGGGAAATTTGGCTCCTGTAGAACGTAACAGCAATTTGGCAGTCTCTATGGCCTGACAAGCCACCACATAGATTTTTGCATCCACTTTCCGGGTAGTTCCTGCCTGGTCAATATATTCTACATGGGTGATTTTTCCCTGGGGATTGGTAACGATATGTTTGACCAGGGAATGTGGGCGTATTTCACAGTTGCCGGTGGCAACCGCTCTTTCCAGCAAAGACACTCTGGCACTGCCCTTGGCACCCGTTGAACAACCAGTGCTACCACAATAACCACCATTGTAAGCACAGCTGTTACGCCCTTTTTCAGGACGGGAAAGAATCGCTCTGGGAGTTGGAAAAGGATGGAAACCCAATTTTTTTCCGGCAGCATCCAACATCCCGGATACCGCATGCTCCTGCAAAGGCGGATGGGGAAACGCCTGTTTGCTGCGCGGCTCTGCATGGGGGTGTGATTGGACTTTTCCCGAAACACCAACCTCTTGCTCCACTTTTGTGTAGTAGGGTTCCAGATCATCATAGCTGATGGGCCAGTCTGCCATGTTTGCACCCTCGATGGGGCCAAACTCCGACAGCAGATGGAAATCCACGGGCTTGAGGCGGTGGAAATAGCCACTCATGAAATTACTGGCACCGCCCACACAGTTCCCATTCCAGAAATTCCAGCGACTATGGTTGGTGTTCTGCGCCTGCCACTGACCATCATCATCTTCCAGTTCGATGATATGAGGCTCATCCTTTCGATCGGGCTTGTAGGTTTCACGCAGGCAGCACGCCAGTTCGTCCTTGTAGAAGTCATCCGTGCCATACCAGGGGCCCCGCTCCAGCACCAGAACCGAATGTCCTGCTTGTGCCAAGGTCAAGGCAACAGGGGAACCACCGGCACCACTGCCAATAACACATACGTCAAAATCCTGACTCATAACAGAAAGTACCGCTTGTCCGCAGGTGGACGCTTATACCCCGGACGATGCGCCAACCACTGCCAGCCTATGCCATTGGGATTTCCCCCGTAGACAGGATCTGTCAGGGTCGCCTCGAGAATATAGTTGAGCAACTCACGTAGCCAGGCTTTCCCTTCGGGTACTGCCTCTATCTGACGCAACAGTTTTTCCTTCTCGTCTGCTGACAATGCAGGAAAAGGACGGGCATACTGGGTCTGGCTCGCAGTAATTACTTTTTCCACACCATCACGAAAGAAAACTCGCGTCGATGCTTCCACCGCAGGATCAGACAGCACCCATTGCAGATAGGGTGCAGCGTTGACATCCGCCGCCCCTGGTGCCTCTTTTTCAGAGGGGAACAAATGTGCCTGAACCGCAGCAACAACCTGCCAGTGCGCCGCATTCATGCCAGTCATACCCAGTTTGATGGCAGAAAAATCCGGCATCCAGTTTTTTGCCTGAGCCGGTGACAAGGCTGTTGTCAGCGTCAGCCCCATGCTCCAGTAGAGAAACTGTCGGCGCTTCATATTTCGTCACTGTCTTGTTCTTCCACCACTGCTTGCAGCATCCACTCCATCCATTGAGGTTTCATGTAACCCCGTTTGTGAAGCAATTCTGTGCCATCTGCATCCATGATGATAACCGCAGGTCTACCATAATCCCGGTAACCTGCGGCCAGTTGCGGATCTTTTTCATCCACTACCTTGATCGGCACATAGTCCTTGGCGATGGCTGCCAACACCTTGGGATCCTGCCAGGTAGTTGCATCCATTTTTTTGCAATACGCACACCATTCGGCACTCAGGTCAATCAACACCAGTTTCTTTTCTGCTTTTGCCTGAGCAAACGCACTGTCTGTCCAGTCATTCCAGGCAACTTTGTTGGCTGCCAATGCGACGGATAGCAAGGGAACGGACAGCAGCAGAAAAATAACTTTTTTGTACGAAAAATAATGGCTCACCTTAAAACTCCTGATCGATTCTGTTCGTCTATCCCACACAGACCGGTGTTAGTAACAATTTTTGACAACTGTCTGGCACAAAAAGTTACAATTCTTTTTTTTCTGTTCTACACGCTACCATGATGCAACGTATCGTTCTTGCCAGCAACAACAAGGGAAAAGTTCGGGAAATCAGCCAATTGCTCGCCGGACAAAATGTGGAAGTACTCCCTCAGTCGACCTTCGATATTCCCGAGATCGAAGAAACCGGGCTGACATTTGTGGAAAACGCTATCCTCAAGGCAAGAAACGCCGCCCACCATAGTGGTTTGCCCGCCATTGCTGATGATTCCGGCTTGGAGGTGGATGCCCTCCTCGGCGCTCCCGGCATTTACTCTGCCCGGTATGCAGGCCCTGGTGCCAGTGATGCGGACAATAACCGTAAAATGCAGGATGCGTTGAAAGATGTTTCTGATGATGAACGAACAGCACGCTTTCAATGCCTGATGGTATATATGCGCCATACAGACGATCCGGTTCCTATTATCTGTCAAGGCAGTTGGGAAGGGCGTATTCTGAGAACCCCCCAAGGTGAGAATGGCTTTGGCTATGATCCCCTGTTTTTTGTTCCTGAAAAGAATTGCAGCGCAGCAGAATTACCCGCAGAAGTGAAAAACGCCATGAGTCACCGGGGCAAAGCATTGCAATGCCTGATGCACGCGCTGTCTCATGGCTGAGCGACTGGATGCCCAACAATGGGCGGCATGGTGGCAAAATGGCACCCTCACCAGTTTTCAGGGTGCCTTTGAAAACAACTATGATGGTTCCATCAAACATTTCTGGAATCAACATTTTTCCCGACTTGCCAGTAACACAAGTATTCTGGATCTGGGAACGGGCAATGGTGCATTGGCACTGTTGGCAATCCAGTATGCCGATGAACACAAACGGGAATTCCAGGTTACTGGCATCGACAACGCAGACATTAAGCCATCTGCGATACAAGGCATTCACTTTCTTGGCAATACGCCCATGGAGCATACGGGGATGCCCACCGGCAGTCAGGATTTGGTAATGAGCCAGTTTGGTTTTGAATACGGTGAAATGAGCGCCACCCTGAAAGAGATCAAGCGCCTGCTAAAGCCCCGGCAAGGTCGTTTCATTGCCATGATCCACCACCAGAATTCTGCCGTACTCAAGCAGGCGAGAGAAGCTTTGCAGCAAATCACCCATTGTGAAAAATCCAATCTCACCCAAACAGCCGAAGCGCTTATTGAACTGCAGCAACAACTGGCATCCAAGGGTGTACTGAGCTCAGAACAACAACAGCAGGCGCAACAACTTCATCAACGCTTCACCCAGGGGCTGGACAAGCTACAACGCTATGCACGACAACTCAAGGATCCCACCCATACCCGGCTATTTGTAAAAAGCCTGGTGCTGATGTTTGATCGCCACTATGCACAGCGAATATCCCCCGAACAACGCCTGCTTGCCCTGTCCCGAATAAGGGAAGATCAGCAGAATTATCGGCAACGGATGCGAGACCTGCGAGCGGCGGCATTCTCAGATCCGGATTTTGCCCGTTTGCAACAGGCGCTGAAGAAGCTCGGCTTCCATATCGAGGACAACAACCCAGTCGACTATGCCGGACAACATTTCTGCAACAGCCTGGTTGCCAGCCTGAATGTCTGATGCAAAGTGGCTTACTCTATTCAGAGCACCTAGAAAAACTGTTTTTTCGTCACCCCGGCGCACGACTCCATGGATGGAGGAGGTAGAGCGGAGCAGGAAGCCAGAGCCGAGGCCGGGGTCTAGTCTAATCAATGGGTTATAGATTCCGGCCTGCGCCGGAATGACATTATCAGAGGTACCCTTCAGTAGTTCAAATCTTCCTTTTCAAACTTCCGAACAGGTACTTGCCCCAGCACCCGTTTCAATATGTGGTTCATGGTAAAAATATCGTTATCAAAGCCGCCATGAGTAGTGCTATGGGTTATCTGTCCCTTGACGCCATCTGAATAATGAATCCTGGGCATACCCTGAACTGTCTCCAACTCACGGTTGAATTTTTGCATACCCAACAGTGGGCGTTCCTTTTCTCGCTCAAAGGCATTGGAAACCAGATACAACAGGGATTTGTTATATAGCGCCGTCACCGTATCGTCTTGTTCAAGTTTGTCGATGAGGTTGTAGATGGCCATATCTTTCAGCGCCAATCGTCCCTTTTCATCCAGGGCTGGAATGTAATTTTCCTCATACCACGCCAGGGTACAGGCAGGTGCCATCAAGGAGCAGGTTTCAAATTGCAGTTGACGACGGACGAGGGTCTTCAACAACTGGCCAATGGCGATTGCCCCCGTACTATGCCCGACCAAATGCAACTTTTTCATCCGCCCCTGTTTCTTGAACTCCTGCACGAAGAGGGAAAAGGCATCCATGGCGGCTCCCTTGATGGCAAACGCCGCACAGGCATCTTTTTTCATTTCCTCCCACACCAGGGTTCCCGGTTTGCGCAGCAAACCTTCCACAAAACGATCGCTCCAATCCCGGACGCTACCCACTCTGCCTACGGCACGATCTGATTTACGCAAAATCAGATCCTTGAGTTCTTCTACCAACCCGGTGTCGTACATAACATGAAAGGGATAGATACGGTTTGCCTTGAACACATTGCGCAGCGCGGCAATGCGTCTGGCAGAATCATCTGGCGTGTTCAATCCACCATGAACATACAGCAGCAAATGATCATATTTGTCGCTTTCAGCCACCAGTTTTGCAGTTTCCATCACATCGAATGGACTGCTCCAGTAGCGACCACTGCGTTTGTAACCACCATCATCCACGTGCACGAAATGTCCCGCAATCACTGAGCGGGGGACTTTTGCCGACGATTGCTCTTTCTTCGGTAACCGCGAACTGCCGGCGCGCAGGCCAAAGATGCTCGGCGTAGGCCGTGCCAAACGAAACACCCAGGCATCCATGACATTCTCGATCCAGTCTTCATAACTCCATAGCGCCAATCCCTTATCACCCCAGTCGGCAGTCCAGGAATTTTGTACCCAGAAACCCGCTTCATTGTAGCCAACCACAGCAAATGCATGACCACCATCCTGTTTGTCACTTTTGACGATCTTGCCATCCACAGGCGAGTCCCAGCCCTTGTGTGTCATGGCGGACACCACAATAACCCCAGTTTCGTTCAGCGCCGCATGATAGTGGCTGATCTGTGGACGTAAACGATAGTATGCACCCAAGGTATGTTTACGGGCGTTCTTGGCTCTGCGCACAGTCAAATCACCTTTGCGACTGACCCGATAGCGCCACAAGCTGTCCTCGCATACCCCCATGTTTTTCCAGCCCTTGATGGCACCACGCAGACTGGAGCCGTCATAGTCCTCACCGGGCCATTCATCATGGCGCTTGGCCATTTCATACAACATGCGTGGACTGACTTGGGTATTCTCATCAGCACGTGAATACAGCAGGTTGATGGCGGCAGCCAGGGCAAATCCTGTGCATGCGCCCTCGCTACGCTGATTCAGAATTTTCTGATTTTCTGCAGGTAGAACTTCTTTCTGCAGCTGAATCAGCGAAGGCTCGTACATCCAATCACGCAAATCCGGCATATCCGCCTGAGCATTTCTTTTCCATTTTATCTTTGGCATATCAGCATTCCTTTTTGATGGCTTGAACAGCTTGGTGTATGGTTGCGAAAATCCCTACTAAAATATAGCTCAAACAGCTTGCCCTGACATGAAAATACTTCTCGCCAACCCTCGCGGCTTCTGCGCTGGCGTCGATCGCGCCATCGAAATCGTCGATCATGCCCTGGACGCCTTTGGCGCCCCCATCTACGTCAGACATGAAGTTGTACACAATCGCTTTGTGGTTGAAAATCTCAAACAACGCGGTGCTATCTTTGTCGACGAGTTGCATGAAGTTCCCGATAAAAACACGGTCATTTTCAGCGCACATGGCGTGTCTCAGGCAGTCAAGCAGGAAGCTGCAAAGCGCAATCTTCGGGTATTCGACGCCACTTGCCCTCTGGTAACCAAGGTTCACCTGCAAGTGGCACGGCATTGTCGCAATGGTTTTGGCGTTATTCTCATCGGACACAAGGGGCATCCCGAGGTCGAAGGCACCATGGGGCAATATTATTGTCCTGAAGCCACGGGCATCTATTTGATCGAAACCGCTGCCGATGTAGCCAAGCTTCAGGTAAAAACCCCGGACAAGCTGGCTTTTGTTACCCAAACCACCTTATCCATGAACGACACGGCGGAAATTATCTCCGCCCTGCGTAAACGATTTCCCGACATCCAGGGTCCAAAGAAGGATGACATCTGCTATGCCACACAAAGCCGCCAGGATGCAGTCAAGCGTTTGGCAGCAGAATGTGATGCGGTATTGGTGGTGGGCTCGCCTAATAGCTCAAACTCAAACCGGCTCAAAGAAATTGCCGAAAAGCTGGGCAAACCTGCATATTTGGTCGATGGTCCAGAGGATTTACGCAAAGAATGGCTGAAAAATAACAAAATCATTGGCTTGACCGCAGGTGCATCAGCCCCGGAAGTTCTTGTAGAACAAGTGCTTGACCAACTAAAAGCCTGGGGAGCAAAGGAAGCCATGGAGGACAACGGTACCCGGGAAGAGGTGACTTTCCCGTTGCCCAAGGCACTGCAGTAACACCGCACACTCTATCCCGGAAAATTCATGAAATTTCCGGGCTATCAACGACCGGAATTTACCGAAATCATTGTAGGAATTTCCTGAATCTGACACCCACCACTTTTCTCAGCCTTTTTTCGGCATTACAGTTTTCCTAACCAAACGGATTTCGGTTAAGGAGGTAAAAATGGCAAGGAAGCACATTTTCAATCCCCATGGCTTTACCCTGGTGGAACTGTTAACCGCCATAGCAATTACGGGTGTGGTCATGTCATTGGTGATCCCGGCACTGGGAAATATGCGGGAAATGAACGCCATGGTCAGCGCTACAAATCTGTTCCTGGCACAGTTGCATTTGGCGAGATCCACGGCAATCGCCCGGGAAAAAAGCATCACCCTTTGTCCGACGCCAGACAATCTGCAATGCAGCAGCGATTTTCAAGCCTGGGGAAGTGGCTACTTGATTTTCGAGGACAGTAACAAAAATCAGCGTCGTGACGCCCAGGAGCCCATCATCAGTGTTCAGGAAAATACGGCTACGGACATTACCATTACTTCCTCCTCTGTCCATCGCAATCGCATCACCTTTCTGGCTCAGGGCAGAGCCTGGTTTTCCAACACCACGGTGCGCATTTGCCATCAACAGCAGGCAGCATTGAATCGAAGCATTATCATTTCCAACAATGGCCGGGTGCGCGTCGAGAAAACCATGGCAGATGGTAGCCCCGTGACCTGTCAATAAACTCTGCCCAACAGCGCTTGATTCTCAAATATTGACCCATGCCCATCTTGGGCGACAAACGGCAGTTTTTTTGCGACCAGTGGTTGTTGGCAAATTGAACCACCAAATCTATACTCAAGGTCAGGATAGTATTTTAGGAAATACAATGCGTATCAATAGAAATGAAGGTTTTACACTGGTTGAAGTCATGATCATCGTGGCTGTCTTGAGCATTATGGTTGCACTTGCCGCGCCAGGTATCAGTAACTTGATGGACAAAAATGCCGTCACTTCACAAGCAAATGAGCTGATGTCCAATATCCTGGTCGCCAGAAGTGAAGCGATAAAGCGAGAACAAAGCATTGTTATTCAGCGTGTGAATGGCTGGAAAGACCGTTACTGGGTTTTTGTCGACTTGAATGCTAACAACAACTACGACGACGCCACTGAAAAACCAATTCTCGTTGATAATATCACACCAAATAATGACGTCACCATTACTGGAAACGGGAGTTTCACCACATTTATACGCTTTAATTCACGAGGACGAGCGATTATTCCTTCTGGCTCGACCTTCTCTCCCGTCACCCCCAACAACGACTATTTAACTGTCACTAAAAATGGGCATACCCGTTATGTCTGTTTTAGTGTTACCGGTCGCCCTCGCGTACAGGAGGCAGCATGTTCATAATCAAGCAGACTCAACGCGGCACTACCCTGATCGAAGCATTGATCGCCGCTGTAATCATTGGCGTAGGCTTACTTGGCATTGCTTCGTTGCAATCCAAGGCAATGCAAGGCTCTACCGAGGCTGAATACCGAGCCAAAGCCACGGATCTCGCATGGACACTCGCCGATAGAATCCGCGCCAACATGCCTGCTGACAACCGATATATTACTGCTTCTACCATCACCTCCTGCCCGACTCCCAATGCGGGAGGGAATGTTTGCATACAAACTCCTGGCAGTGCTGCTGTGACTCAAGGGACCTGTTCCTCCAACGATTTGGCGGATGCGGATATCGAAAACCTGTTCTGTGGTACCAATATAGGCATTTCCGGTAACTTGCCGGGTGGCAGCTTGAATGTTAGTTGCACAGACAACCTGGCTGGCGACGGTGATGCCTGCAGCCCGGGCTCACAGATGACTATCACCATTTCCTGGCTGACCCGATCTGACCCATTCGGTGACAATGATTACACGGATCAAATTGTCATGCCAGTTATTCCAGGAGCGCCTTGAAATGTCCTACTCTACTCGTGCTCACGCAGGCTTCTCATTAATTTCGCTCATGATCGGCATGGTTATCGGTCTTTTTCTGATCGGAGCCACCTTTAAGATCTACAACGACAGCAAGAACAGCTTTTCTACCCGTAATGTCATTGCGGAAGTATCAGAAGATCAACGTTTTGCGCTGGATGATATGCGTCGTATTCTGGTAATGGCCGGTCGTGGCATCCTGTCTGCTGAAGACAGCTTTACCAACAGACAACCTTTTCCTGCGGTTTCAGCCTCTGCATCTGGCTCTGGTATCTTCGACGGCGGAGGTTCTGCCTCTGATACCATTGCCGTCCGTTTTCGTCGCGGGCCGAGTTGCGGCTCCTACCAAAATGTAGGCGTGGGAACACGCCCCAGCATGGTGCGTTTTTATGTCACAGACAATAATGGTGACGGCAGTGCTGATGAACTGGTATGTGAGTTGACAACCTACGCATCAGGTAGTCCCACTACCGTAACTCGCACCCTAGTATCTGGCGTTCAAATGCTCAAGGCGCTTTACGGTATCGATGACAACGCTGATGGTTACGCTGATCGCTATCTCAGCCCCAGCGCCATCGAGGACAACACCATCGTTTCCGTTCCTACGGGCGCTAACACCCCTTGGGCAAAAGTGGTTTCCATCCGTATCGCCTTGATGTCAGGCAGCCAAAGCACCCTGCCATTCCCCATCAGAAAAGCAACAAGCGGCAACCTCAATGTGCTGGGCATGACGGTTTCAGAGCCCGATACGGCTCATATGTTCAAAGTCACCAGCACTACCCTTGCCTTTCGCAATCTTAATCCTGTCATACAGAGACAATGATCATGAAAAATCATTATTTGCCCTATCCAGTACCACAAAAACAAAGGGGTGTAGCACTCATCATCTCTCTGGTGTTACTGACCGTGGTTACCATTTTGAGCCTGACTGCCATGCGCAGTACCAATCTGGGTACCAAAATTGCTGTAAATCATCAGCATAAACAACTTGCTTTCCAGGCGGCAGAAAATGCCCTTGCCAAGCTCACCAGCCTGCCCCCGGATCAAATGAAAACCTTGAACGTCCCTGGCACCTTGAATGCTGTAGAAAGCAATGCTTCTTTTGTGTCGGATGCCACCGCTCACAACAGTGCTGACCTGGAGATGAAACTGACAAACATATCCAAGCCCGGACAATACAAGTTCTCCGGATTTGGGCTTAACATCGTCACCGTGGTTTTCCAGGCCGATGCCCTGGGAAAAGTGGGTGATACTTCCGCCAGCTCCCACAACCGTATGGAAGTCGCCCTGGTAAGGGATTGAGGAGAAATATTATGAAAACATCGAATTTTAGACAAAAAACCCTGACCATCAGCGCCGTACTTTCATCTGCTATTGCTGCTACGGGTGTGCATGCTGATGATGTGGAGGTCTATGTTGTTCCCCCATCAAATCCCGTTGCCCCCAACGTACTGTTTGTACTTGATGAATCGGGCAGTATGGGTTGGGGAGGGCCGCCAAATCGTTTGAATCAACTGAAAACCGCCATGACCACGGTCTTGAATGATACAGATAACGATTATATCAATGCCGGTATATTGGCCTATACAACTCGCTCCCACCCTACCCGTATCGTCCATAATTTTGGTTTGATAAAAGACAATAGATCCACCATGGTTAGTGCCGTTAACGGGCTCAATGCTCTATCTGGCACACCGTCCATACATGCCCTTGCTTCTGGCATGCGTTGGTATGAGGCGGGCTTCCGGGGTCAACCCTCTCCCATTGGAACCAACGCCGCAAGTAGCTGGTGTAAGCCAAATTATATTGTGTTCCTCTCGGATGGTAGCCCCAATAGCAATAGATATACCAATGACATTGGCAGCACACTGACATTAAGCACCAATCCTGACCAGTATCGTGGTACTAGTTGTGGCAATTATGCTGCCAATCCATACGATTGGAATAATGGCGGTGGCTCCTGCGCATTTGAGATCGGTAACTGGGGACTCAGCGTCGATTTGAGAACTGGTGGAGAGTGGGACTGGCCTGCTGAAGACACTTCCCACAGCACCCCCAAACGGGTTCAAAACATCCGTATTCATACCATCGGCATGGACATGGGTACTGGCACCATCCCAGCCAGTAACCGTGAACGCTTCATGAAGTTCATTGCGGACAACAGCGGTGGATCATATTTCCGTTCAGGTAATGCTGATCAGTTAACAGCTGCTTTCCAGCAAATATTGAACGAGGCGGCCACATCCATCCCTTATACCTACACAGCGCCTACCATACCTTTCGATCAGAATAATGCTTCTATTAGTGGCGATAATCTTTATGTTCCCGTATTCAAGCCAGGCCTACACCAACTTTGGTACGGCAATATCAAGAAATACAAGATTTCTTACGAGCTCTCTGACCCCAGTGATACCACTTCGACAAAAAAGATCGTTATTCGCGACAAGAACGGCGACCCGGCGATAGACTCTGACTTCCTGTTCGTCGATTCAACCGACAAGTGGAACGACGGTGCCAGTGATGGTGGCGATCCTGTACTTGGCGGAGCTGCTTCACACATGGAAGTCGCTTCAGGATCCCAAA
>CAYXOS010000077.1:3453-12768 GCA_964467115.1 uncultured Sedimenticola sp. | reverse complement strand
TATCTTGCGTATGCTGCTGTCAAGAAAATATTAAGCTGCATATTTCCCCAGTGTTCTGGGGAAATATGCAGCTCTAAGCCCAAGCTCCGAAATTTATTCCCCTGCTATGTATTAAAAAGTTCTGATAGAACCTCAAGAGTCAGAGTCCAATGGCACTTCCTTGGTGACTCTAAATTATCCCAAAAAGGTGATGTTGTCATCCTGGCGCAATTTCCTGGTTAGAAACAACATTGTTATGCACAAGCTGCTGCGGTTTTTTGCCTAAGGTGTCCAGTTACGCTATATGGTGCAGGTGATGTCTAATGTAATGCTTATAATTTACTGAAAAATAACATAAATACTAAAATTGTATAAAAGTTGGTCAGTTTGAACCATGGGCGTTAGCTTAGGGAGGTTTTGAATATATTACGCATCTTGCTCACAGACTTATCCACAGGAAATGTGGAAAACTAAGTTTGAGATTGGGGCGCTCTGCTGATATGGGCATCGATGTTTTCCAGAATGTGGATCAGTTCCAGGGTTTCTACCCCGGGCTTCTTCCGCCAGGCGATTTCTCCCATCGGGGCTGTGGCGCAATTTTCGGGGTATGCCGCTTTATTTTTGATAAGGCCATCCAAAGCAGGAATAAAGACCCATTGCAGCCATTGCTCGAAAGGCATGCTGTCGTAACAGAAGGGAGCCGTGCTGTTGAATGCGGTTGCATCTGGCATGCTGGATGACCATAGCTGACATTCTCGCAGTTTGTTCTCCAATTGTTGTAAGTGTTCAGAAAGTTTCTGATAATCTGGGGACATTGCTTTTTCCTCATCATAATCGAGACCTGAATTATGGCAGATTTTGACGTTGCACCTTCTTTCCAAACAATCTGCAAAGTCCCTTTTGGGTGGATAACGGTGACGACTTCCAAGCAGGCGGTGCGCCAAATCGACATGTCCGAGTTTCGACCCGCAATAACAGACTGCCCTAATGCTTTGGGAGAAACGGTGTGTAAATCGCTGCAAAGGTGGTTTGAGGGTGGCGTCTGGCCACAAGGAATACCGTTGCAGCTGTCAGGAACTGCCTTTCAAAAAAAGGTATGGGAGGCTTTGCTGGATATTCCCAGTGGAGAAACACGTACCTATGGCGATCTTGCCAGGCAACTTCAATCTGGATCAAGGGCAGTCGGTGGTGCCTGCCGTCGTAATCCTGTGCCATTGCTGGTGCCATGTCACCGGGTAGTGGCTGCCAATGGTGATGTGGGATTTGCCGGACATACTGACGGTTTCTGGATGAGCGCCAAACGCTGGTTACTTGCTCATGAATGATGAGCAAAGTATTGAGCTGTTTGCTGATATGTTGTGGCTTGAAAGAGGGTTGTCAAAAAACACCTTGTCTTCTTATCGTTCAGATTTGCGCCATGTCCTTTCCTGGTTGAAGAAAAACACATCAGGTGGTTTGTTGGAAGCAGGGCGGCAGCAATTGCTGGATTATCTGGCTCAATTGGCATTGAGTGGACATAGTGCCCGTACTTCCGCAAGGCGGTTGTCAGCGTTGCGCCAGTTTTATCAGTATGCGTTGCGAGAAGCCTGGGTGGGACAAGATCCCAGTCTGGATATTCAAGCGCCGCGCCTCGGGCGACCTTTGCCAAAAGTATTGACTGAAGGAGAAGTTGAAGCGCTGCTTGCTGCACCTGATTTAAATACGCCGGAAGGAAGCCGGGACAAAAGCATGTTGGAGCTGTTGTATGCCACGGGGTTGCGGGTGACTGAACTGGTGAATATTCGCCCCGATCAGGTCAGCTTTACCCAGGGGCTGGTCAGAATTACCGGTAAGGGAGGGAAGGAGCGTCTGGTTCCCATGGGTGATGAAGCTCAGTACTGGACAGAAAGTTTTCTGGGGGAAGCAAGAAAAGCATTGCTTGGCAACAAGCTGAGTGATGCCTTGTTTCCTACACGCCGAGGTGGTGCCATGACCCGCCAGGCATTCTGGTATCGGATCAAGAAATATGCTGCTATCGCCGGCATCCACAAACATTTGTCTCCTCATACCCTGCGTCATGCTTTTGCAACTCATTTGGTCAACCACGGTGCGGATCTGCGCGTGGTGCAACTGCTATTGGGGCATAGCGACTTGTCTACCACTCAAATTTATACCCATGTGGCGAGGGAACGGCTCAAACAAATCCACGCACAGCATCATCCGCGTGGGTAGTGCGGAAGATTGTTGGTCTTGCTTGATTCGAGGATTGGCGCGGGCAATCTTGGGAACTTCCGGTTACAATGCCCCTCAAATGTTTTTCTATTATAAAAATTGGACATTCTGGAATATGCGATCACATTTATTTGCGTTTCAATCATTAGTGCTGGGTCTTTTTATCATTGCAGGCAATCCCGCTGTAGCTGCAAGCGGTGAAAAAGATTCCAACATTCAAAAAATTCGTACCGAGCTGTCTCAGCGCCTGGGCGATATTTCCGTCGACCACATCGAAAAATCACCCGTGCCTGGGTTGTACGAAGTGATGATCGGTGCGGGCTTGTATTATGTATCCGCCGATGGACGGTATCTCATTCAAGGAAAAATGGTTGATATTCACACGGGCACAGACCTGACCGAAGCCAAAGTCTCCAAAGCGCGGAAAAAGCTTATCGATGCCGTGGGAGAAGAAAACATGGTTATTTTTGGCAAGGGAGACGAAGCGCACACCATAAATGTGTTCACAGATATTGATTGTGGCTATTGTCGGAAGTTACACTCTCAGATTGATGAATATAACGAGAAGGGAATTCGAGTGCGTTACATGTTTTATCCTCGAGCCGGTGTCAATAGCGATTCAGGACGAAAAGCGGTATCTGTCTGGTGTGCGGATGACCGCAAGCAAGCAATGAGTGATGCAAAACAGGGAAAAGCCATTCCACAAAAGACTTGTGAAAACCCTGTCGCCAAAGAATATGAGCTTGGAAAAGAGGTTGGGGTAACGGGAACCCCCGCTCTGGTGCTAGAAAACGGTGAGTTGATTCCCGGCTATATTCCACCGGCGCGCCTCAAGGTGTTGCTGGATTCAAAAGCAGCTGAGAGCAAGTAATAGTTCTATGACGGCCATCCCACTGCATGTCGCTTCTGCCTCGGACGTAGGTCTGGTGCGAAAAATGAACGAGGATTATCTGTTCGTTATGGCGGAGCAGGGGATTGTCGCCCTTGCTGATGGCATGGGTGGCCATTTGGCAGGGGAAGTGGCGGCAGAAGTGGCAGTAGAGGTTGCTGTGGAAGAAATCCGCCATGCCCAACGCTTCAGTACCATGGATACCATGCAATGCCTGATGCATCTTGGTGAAGCAGTGGAGCGCGCCAATCAGTCTGTTTATACCCTGGCAAAAAGTAAACAAGAATTGACTGGCATGGGTACAACCCTGGTGCTGGCGCTGTTCCATGATGATCGTATCTTCTATGCACATGTGGGCGATTCGCGTATCTATTTGTTGCGCAATGATCGTTTGATGCAATTGACTCGGGATCATTCGTTGATACAGGAAGTGCTGGATCATGGCATCTTTCCCAATCGAGGTGAAGCCAAGGAAGCGGGGGTCGGTGAAAATGTGTTGACTCGTAGCCTGGGCTTTACCCTGGAAATCAACGTGGATGTAAACGAAGCTGTTGTCCGAAAGGACGATTTGTTTCTGTTCTGCAGTGATGGGTTGACAGGGCCGTTGAAGGAATCCCAGATCCAGCAGTTGATGAGTCGTGAAGAATTGTCCCTGGAAAGTCGTACCAAGGTGTTGGTTCAGGCTGCCATGGATGCCGGTGGCAGGGATAATATTTCCGTGGTGCTGGCAAGACCCATGTTGAGCGATTCAGACCAATAAGTCTGATTTGTATTGACTAATAATGGGACATCCTCTGGCTCTGCGCTCTGCCGGGAAAACGTAAGCTTCTTCTCTTACCTCAGTGCTTTCAGTCGCGACCATGGGTCGCTCCTGCAGAGTGGTTTTACGTGCAGGAGCGGTCCATGGCCGCGACCAAAAAACTCCGAAGGTGGTTCGTGGCGAAGGGGTACTTACCAGGAAAGACAGGGCTTATTTGTCCATTGATTTCAATTCGTAAATCAAATCCAGCGCCTGTTTTGCTGTTAACTCGTCCGGGTTGATGGCTTCCAGGGCTTCTCTAATCGGTTCCTGTATTGGTTCAGGCTCGGTGGTCAATTGTAGCGATAGCTGAGGTGCCTGTGATTCGGCATGTTGCAGCGCCGTATTCTCCAACTCGGTCAGACGGGTTTTGGCTCGCTGGATTACCGAGCCGGGAACACCAGCAAGGGCGGCCACTTGCAAGCCGTAGCTCTGGTTGGCTGACCCCTCTTTTACCGCATGCAGAAACACGATTTGCTCCCCATGTTCCACGGCATCCAGATGAACGTTGACTACCCCGGAATATTCTTCCACCAGGGTGGTCAATTCAAAGTAGTGGGTGGCGAACAGGGTATTGGCCTTGATGGCAACGGCCAGTTCCACCGCACATGCCCAAGCCAGGGAAAGACCGTCGAAGGTACTGGTGCCGCGACCGACTTCATCCATCAACACCAGGGAATGTTCGGTGGCGTTGTGCAAGATATTGGCAGTCTCTTCCATTTCCACCATGAAGGTAGAACGTCCACCGGCGAGATCGTCCGAGGCACCGATGCGGGAAAAGATCCTGTCTACCGGACCGATTTGCGCGCTGTCTGCGGGGATGAAACTGCCTGCGCAAGCCATGAGGACAATAACCGCGCACTGTCGCATGTAAGTCGATTTTCCGCCCATATTGGGACCGGTGATGATCAGCATGCGCCGCTTGGCATCAAAATTGAGATCATTGGGAACAAAAGGTATGTCCAGAGCCTGGGCAACCACCGGATGGCGTCCGGCGTTGATATGAATACCCGCTTCTGAACTCAGGCTGGGGCGGTTCAGATCCAGGCTGAGGGCACGTTCTGCAAGATTGAGCAGGCAGTCGATGGCAGCCAATGCCTCTGCGCAGTTTTGCAGGGCGGGAATGTCTTTTTGCAATTCATCCAGCAAGGCGTCATAAAGCATTTTTTCTCGTGCCAATGCCCGTTCTCTGGCAGACAATACCTGGTCTTCAAACTTTTTCAGTTCCGGGGTAATGAAACGCTCGGCAGCCTTCAAGGTCTGACGACGCACATAATCTTCGGGAACTGCATCGGAATGCAGACGGCTGATTTCAATATAATAACCGTGAACGCGGTTGTAACTGACCTTGAGCGAGGCGATACCGGTGCGTTGTTTTTCGCGGCTTTCCAGATCCAGAAGAAACTGGTCGGCGTTCTGTGACATATGCCGAAGCTGGTCGAGTTCCTCATCCCAGCCTTCAGCCAGAACCCCGCCATCACGAATCAACATGGGCGGGTTCTCCTTGACTGCCCGTTGCAACAAATCCACCAGCTCGGGGTGTTCACCTGCTTGTGTCGCCAACTGCTTTAGCAGTGGTGCCTCATAGAGAACGAGCTGTTGCTGAATCTCGGGCAGCAGGGCAAGGGAATCGCGCAGATTGGCAAGATCTCTGGGGCGTGCTGTTTTCAGCGCGATTCTTGCCAGAATGCGTTCGATATCGCCAATGCCTGAAAAAAGTGCCTGCAGGTCTGTCAGTTGCTGCTGATCGATGATGTTTTCAATGGCATCATGGCGACTGCTGATGACATCGACCTGTCGCAGAGGGCGGTTGATCCAGCGACGTAACAAACGACTGCCCATGGCAGTGGATGTCTGATCCAGCAGCCCGACCAGGGAATGCTGTTTCTGCCCGGACTGGGATTGGTCGATTTCCAGATTGCGGCGAGTGGCTGCGTCAATGATCAGCGCATCATCGTGATAATCCACCTGGAGTGAGTTGATGTGGGGAAGGGCTGCCTGTTGGGTGTCTTTGACATACTGCATCAGCGCCCCGGCCGCTGCGACAGCAACAGGCATCTCCTTGATGCCAAACCCGCTCAGATCCTGGGTATGGAACTGCTTTACCAACAGCTGTTGCGCTGTGTCGTGATCGAAATGCCAGCAAGGGCGCCGGGTAATGCTGGGACATTTGGGTAGGTTGGAGGGTAATTTCCAGTCTTCTTCCAGGAGCAACTCTGCAGGCTTCAAGCGCTCAAGTTCACCTGCCAGGGCTTCCAGGTTTGTGAGTTCTTGCACAGAAAAATGCCCACTGCCAAGATTGAGGGTTGCCAGCCCCCAGCGCCCCTTGTGTTCCCATAGAGCCGCCAGCAGGTTGTCCTGGCGTTCTTCCAGCAAGGCTTCATCCGTAACCGTGCCCGGGGTGACGATGCGCACTACTTTGCGTTCTACAGGACCTTTGCTGGTGGCAGGGTCACCGATTTGCTCGCAAATTGCCACGGATTCCCCTTGACGTATCAGACGCGCCAGATAATTGTCTGCAGCGTGATAAGGAATGCCCGCCATGGGAATGGGTTTGCCAGCGGATTTTCCTCTGGCAGTGAGGGTGATGTCCAGTATCCGGGCTGCTTTCTCCGCATCAGAAAAAAACAGCTCATAAAAATCCCCCATTCTGTAAAACACCAACATATCGGGATGATTTGCCTTGATGCGCAAATACTGCTGCATCATGGGCGTGTGGGAGGATTTCTCTTTACTGGACACGTAATCGAATATGCATGGAATCAAGAGGGGAGCAGTATACCATCCACAAAAGATCCAAAGGGCGCCTCGAAAAATTATTATTTCGTCACCCCGGCGTAGGCCGGGGTCTATTCTAATCAATGGGTTATAGATTCCGGCATGCGCTGGAATGACATTATTAGAGATGCCCTTGTTGCTGTTTAGTTGCAAATCTTTGGATAGTGATCAACTGTGCTTATCAGGTCTGCTAAATAGACCACCTATTCACCTCGCCTGATAAGCCCTTTTGATTTGCTCCCAGGGCATCGCTTCAAATGATCAAGTCTGACAGATTCCTAGAAACCCTCCGCCGGAGCACTTGTTGATTTCGTGCTGCTCATGACATTGATGCCAAATGATCCCGAGCCATCTATATCAGAATTAATCAACATAGAGGCAGAATTGACCTCCCAGGTGATATCTGAATTGGTTCCTGCGGTAATATGACCATCAACAGTCAAGTGGTCAGCTTGGCAGACCAAGCTTATGCCGTCAGGATAGGTGGTGTCTGCAAGGGTATAGGTTGTACCGGCATAGTTACATTCGGGCAATGTCCAGGCCGCATGGAAAATTCCACTCACCTGATTGTCGTTGTTGTCTGTTGTGCACTCCATATCTGTTGGCGTATCAGTGCTGTAACTGGTCGCAGTCAATGTCAATTGACCGCTATAACCCGTAGGTGGAATGATGGAAATTCCTGCATTGACTTCTGTTGGGGTAAAGTGCCAAAGCCCCGCGCCCATATCTGTTCCCGAATCGAAACTGAAGTTGGCAGGTAAGCCTGAGATTTCATAATCCGTGATACTTTCAGAGCCATCGCTGTCTGCAGTAGCAGCAGAGAGATCTATGGGCAATGGGTAATTTACCTCGATGCTGTTGTCGTTTACTGTCTGAGTAATTGCACTTGCTTGGGCATCGTTGATTATGTCAAAGGTTTGCTGATCATTGATGGGTACTGATGGATGATCAGGGTCATCAACAGATGCTGTCATCGCCAAGCCGGTCATATCACTATCGTTATTGGCAGGAGATGTGACTGTGACTGAGCCATTGTAGCTGGTAGTGCCTGCCCCCAAGGTATGAGTCCAAGTATGGCTGGAAAAGTCATAGGTGCCATCAGTTGCACTGAAGTTCCAAGTTGGATCAATACCAGTGAGGCTCAGGTTTATTGCTTCATTGCCACTGCCATCGGTAAGTGCGACATCGAAGTCAATGGTTTTGGCTGTACCTTCCAAGGCACAGATGTCCGGTGTTGCATTCACCACATCAACCGCAACTTGCGGAACCGTCTCAATATTGATCGCAAGATAGCTATTGTTATCGTTTTCATCGGTTTCATCGATTGCCGCATTGGCATCTGCGAAGAAGCGCAGATAACGTGTACCTGTTCCTACAGATGCGGGGAGGGTCAAGGTATTGCTGGTGTATGTATGTGACTCATTTCCAGCAAAGTCTGTGGTGATATCCTGGTAACTGCTTGCTCCAAGCGCCAGACAATCGATGTCACTTTGCTGTGGACAGTAGTAGAAATTGACCCGAAAATCTGTAGTGAAGCTTTGACCAGTAAGATTGTTTACCTGGTAATTCACACTGAATTCAGCATTTGCCCCACTGGGTACCCCTGATGCTATGGAAGGGGTGGAGATATTCAGGTTGGGTTTTGCTGTGCTGATGGGAATGGAGTCATAGTCGTTGTTGTTGCTCTCATCTGATTCTGAGACGTAACCCAAGGAATCAACAAAAGCGCGAATGAAATGAACGCCATTGGAAGCACCGGTAGGAATAGTCAGGCTTAGGCTGTTGAATGTGTAGCTAGCCCCACTATTGAGATTGGCTGAAATATAGTTTCTGCCAAGGTATATACACCCTGTGGTATTGGCAGCATCGCAATAATAATATGAAACATAAAAATTAGTGGTATTCCTGGTCGTATTAGTCCTGTTTTGTATAGTATAACGACCGGTGAATGTAGAGCCATAGCCACTGGTGCTTCCTGTGTAGGGTACAGTTGAGGCTGATATTAGCAGGTCAGGTTTTGTTGTAATAGTTATCGCACGATAGATATCATTGTTGTTCTCATTGGATTCGGCAATGTTATTCGGCGCATCGACAACAACTCGGATATAACGTATCCCATATTCTGCACTGGAGGGAATCGTTAGTGTGGGAGAGGTGTATGTCGTTGTTACGTCACCACTATTGATATCTGCTGTGATCAGTTGGCGACCCAAATAGGTGCAACCCGTGCTGGATGATGATGGACAATAGTAGAAGTAGGTGTAGAAATCCGTTTTAACTGCGCTAAGTCCAGAGTTCTGGATTTTATATTGTGCAGTAAATGTTGAACCGTACCCAGGGGCTGTTGCTGGGGTGGTTAAGTACGATAGCACTAGATCAGGTCGTTGCGACACAGTAATCGCGTCATAGTTGTCATTGTTATTTTCATTACCTTCCACCACATAATTAAGTGCATCAACCCGTGTAAGGATATAGTGTGTTCCATACTCTGCTGAGTTTGGCATGGTCAACGTTGGAGAAGTGAAAGAACTTGAATTATGTGCTGCAATGTCATTCGTGATGTATTGCCAATCTAAATAGGTGCAACCTGAAAAAGATGCTGACGGGCAATAGTAAAAATAGGTGTAAAAATTGGTAGTAAGGTTAGTATCTCCATAGT
>CAYXOS010000077.1:0-3353 GCA_964467115.1 uncultured Sedimenticola sp. | reverse complement strand
GGGCAATAGTAAAAATAGGTGTAAAAATTGGTAGTAAGGTTAGTATCTCCATAGTTGGTAATAGTGTAACGGTCAGTAAATGTTGATCCAGAACCGTTGGTGCCTCCTGTATATGGAACAGTTGACAAGCTAACGGCGAGATCCGGATTTGAGGTGTAAGTCAATATCACGGTAACCTTGTTGACAGAACAAATAGTAGCAACATCGGCAGAAAGATTTACGCGAACATTGAGGGTGCCATCGGTTATATAGGAACTATTCGGGGTATAGAAACGGTCATTGCCCGTTGAACCACATTGGTCTGTTGGTCCTTGATGTTGCCCCCAATAGGTTCCATCAAAGTATATATCTGCATATTCTGATGAAAGGTCATAATCGCCTTCGAGACGAATCTTAACGGAGATTGTTGATGTTGCAGAGGTGAGCAAATTGGTAAAGGAGAAATTCATATCCTCTCCCGTCACTGTTTGTGTGATGCTCTGGCTACTTGTATATGCAAACACTGACTCAGAAAGCAATAACAGGATTGCAATCAATAGTGTGTGGATAACTGGAGTTTTATGTAAATGGAACAGCTTGTTATGACTCATAATGCACACCCTTCCTCATTATTTATGCTACGTCATTTTGTCTGCTTTTAAGCATAGTCCTTCGGAAGAGTTATACCAATAACAATATTGGATGTAAGGGACAAGTAAACTTATCTGCTGTATCTGTCGATGGGATGGCATGTGTCTTCGGGCATACACGCTTTTTTCTCTGGCGAGTGTTTGAGGCTGCATTGGCACAGGTTTCTGTAAGAATTCCTCTAAAAAAACTGATGAGCTCGGTTACATGATCTCGCGCACAATATTCTGCTGACACACCAGCTATGGTTATTACTCCAACAGTTGAATAGGTAGCGAGCGTGTTTAGGCTTCAGTCAAGAAATTTGTGGTTGCTGTGTATGTTGAGCCTGTGGATGACGAGTGCTGTTGCGGCACCGTTCAGCTTTATCGTATTTGGAGATCTGAATGGAGGCGGCTGCTCGCGCAATGAGCGGGCATTGAACACGGTTGATATGATGGCAAGGGAATCCGGTGTGGATTTTTATGTCTCCACGGGGGACTTGGTTGATGGCTATGATACCAGCAGTTGTTTTGCAGCCAGCCCCGCAACATCATTGGTCGGTGGAGGATGTGCCAGCACCGATCCTGATCCTGTTCGTCGGCAGGCTTTGGATGGCAATGTCAAAGCCTTGCTTAAACCTATCAAAGAAGATGTGCCTGTGAAACCGGGATTGACAGCCAGTTTTTATCCTGTGGTGGGTAATCACGATGACAACTGGGGGTCAGGATGGTATCCCGATCCTTGCGGCACAGGTATATGCGAGTTCATCGGGGAGAATCCAGATAACACCAAACAACCCTGGGAACGCTACATAGACAAGGCGGATCACGATCCCGGGGATATTTGTTCCCTTGACTCGTCGATTTCCACCCATTCCACCTATTTCTACTATTCCTTCGAATATAAAAACAGCATGTTCATTGTCTTGAAGATGAACAATGATTATTACAATATGCTCTCCTGCAATGGACAGCCAGATTGTGTTGCTTATTGTACAGATCCAAATTTGTTTAACGACCCCTTGAGAAACGACCAATGTTATTCGATTCACCAATATGACTGGTTGCGAGGAAAACTGGCAGAAGCACAGGCAAAAGGTTCAGAGCATATTTTCGTGTTTGCTCATGCGCCATTACTTGGAGATGGGGATGGTCACAATCCCACCGCGGGTGCCTATGCCATTCGGGAATTGCTGGAGAGCTACAATGTCGATATCTTTTTCAATGGACATAACCATGCCTATCAGCGTACACACAGAGTGCGTAGCTCAGCTGCGGCTGATCCACAGCAAGACCCGTCGGGAACCGCCTACATCACCGTGGGCGTGGCTGGCGCAGCGGTGAATAGCGCACTTCCCAAAGCCTATACCGCAGCCAGCCATCAGGATTGGGTAAGCTATGGCGACAGCAGTGGCGGTAGCAGTTACGAAGATAAAATGGCAGGGTATATGAAAATCACCGTAGATGGCGGCACTGTCAAGGGTGAGATGAAGATATTGGGTGTAGATGAAACGGTTTATCCAGGGCGGGTGGTGGACAGTTTCCAGTTTGGTGCGCCGATTTTTGTCGATACCGATGGTGATGGGATTCCCGATGATGTTGACCGGGATCCAGCTGTTCCCGCTACCCCTGATTGCATTCAGGATGTGGCGGGTTATGTCGAAATCGCCAACAAGACCTATACCTCCCAGGTAACCTGTACCGCTGATACCTCATTGACCACGGGGGTAGCGGTCAGTGTAGCAAATGGTGCTGATGTGACCTATGAGGCGCCGAAAATACGCTTGTTTCCTGGGTTCAATGTTGCTGATCAGGGTGTGTTCAAAATAAAGTCCCCCTTGCCGCCGGTTCCCGTGATTGCGGGATGCCAGATTTTGCCGGCAGATAATATGTGGAACACCCCCGCAACCAATCTGCCCTTGCACCCAAATTCAGCTGCTTTCATTGCCAGCATTGGTGCTGGGGAAGTGTTGCATCCTGATTTTGGCACTCAATGGGCAGGGAATGATATCGGTATACCTTTTGATGTGATTCCAGCCGCACAGCCCCTGGTTCCGGTGCGATTCACCTACTGGGATGAGAGTGATCGCCAAGACAAAAGCTGCAACCCTGGCAATGACAATGAACTGGGTTGTTATCCCATTCCGCCAAATGTGAGTATCGAGGGTCAGCCGACAAATAGTGGTGATCGACATGCACTGTTGTTGCAGCAGGATACCTGCATGTTGTATGAACTGTTCGCTCTGGACAAGTCTTCAGGAAACTGGCTGGCAGGCAGTGGCGCCATCTGGGATCTTGGTCAGAATCAGCAGCGTCCGTTGGGCTGGACCAGTGCAGATGCTGCCGGGCTGCCTATCTTGCCTGGTTTGTTACGTTACGATGAAGTAATGGGTGCGGGAGAAATCAATCATGTAATACGCATCACGGTGAACACCGTTCGCAGCGCCTATATTCCTCCCGCCAGCCACTCGGATGGGCAGGGTGGCAGTAACCCCAATACGCCCCCCATGGGATTGCGCATGAGGCTCAAGGCAGATTATGACATATCCGGTTTTGATCCCATCAATCAAAAAATTCTGCGGGCATTGAAAAAATACGGCGTGGTCATTGCCGATACCGGATCTGACATGTACCTGTCAGGTCAACATCATGACTTATGGAATGACGGCATATTGCACGAACTGCAGAATGTCACTGCTGCTGATTTTGAGGCATTGTATACGGGGGATGCTGTTCCGTATCCCT
>CAYXOS010000076.1:0-12797 GCA_964467115.1 uncultured Sedimenticola sp. | reverse complement strand
GCCCGCAATGCGGGGCGAGTCAGTGGGCGGTACATTGAATCCAGATCAATCACCTGCACCCTATCCTCATGCATGATGAAATTTGTGGCTTTCATGTCGCCATGCACCAAACCGTTATCGCCAAAAGCCTTGACCACGGTGGTCAGTTGCTGAATATGCTTCATCTCGGGATGCTCAGGGATGTATCTGTCGGCACCCACTCCTTGGGCTTTGGCAGTGATCAACCATGCCCGCTGCCGAAAACCAAAGCGCCGCTCTTCTATCATTGCCAGGGGTTCTGGAGTGGCTATATGGTAGGCACGCAAACGATGGGCATTGTCCCATGATTTAGACGCACGACTACGGGTGAACGCTCGGCGCAGGGCGTGCATTAAGGTCTTCAAGTTATAACGTTTGATCACCACTTCCCTGCCGGAAATTGTGCTTTGCCACACGGTTTGGGAGTTTCCCGGCTTGAGCACTCGCTCCTGTTGTTGGGGGGACAAGCGAGATGCTTGTATCCAGGCATCCAACACCGCCTCACCCAAATCCCGACGCTGATAGATGCGCAAGTACCCTTGGTCACGGGCGATAAATTCACTACAGTTACGAAACGCTTTCTTGCTGATACGGCTGGCACGCCGATGGCGAAAGGCATCTGCTGCCTTGCTTACCCGAGCAAAAAAATTGCGATCCATATGCCAGCCCCGCTGCTGTAGATAACTCTCCAGAATCTGCCCAGAACTGTGCAACGCATGGCGCGGTAGATGCCCGAACAGCACCCCCAGATTGGCAATAGAGGCTGACTTTCCCAATGCCGTGCTTTTGACCAGGAAGTCACCTCCATCGATGGCGTAGAGCCTGCCCTGAGCATCGAACAAAAAATTATTCAGATGAAAATCTTTCTGATGCAGTCCCGCCATGTGTTGTTGAGCAACCATGTCCAGCAGTTTATATAACAGGGCTGAGCGCTTGACTTCATCGCTTTGATTCCAAGCCTGCCTGAATGATATGGCATCCGGGACGAACTCGAACAGTAACGCCTGATGATCCTTGTCCATCACCCCAGACTGAAACAGCAATGCCGGGGTAGGAATATCAGCATCCATCATGGCCTTTATGCTGGTTGCATCTTGATATGCTTCTTGCTGCGCCCCTTTTCCGAGAAACAGTTTTAGCAACAGGGTGGTATCACCATTGACTGCAATGCATACGATACGTTTCCCTGGCAGAATACGTAAAACCTTCTGACATTGCAGCACCATGCCATTTTTCAACCTCAACGAAAAGGGCAGAGAAAACTCTCGCTGAGACTCCCAGTCTTGCAATGACATGGGTTATTGCGGCCTTGGGGTGTAACGGCTGACACCCAATTTACGCAACAGATAACGAATAGGCTTTTGCCGCAAGCGCCAGCTCATACGCCGTGAAATCTCCCAGGAAGGAATAAGGCGACCCGGCAACACGTCAAGCCCGGAAAGCTGGTCGGCATACCCCATGCAAGCATTAAATTCAGCGAAACAGGAATCCAGCCATTGCAGGTCTTCAGTATGAATCTGTCCATCTATGCGGGATATGGCATCGGGATTGAAGGCAGCAGTCAATCCCTGTTTGTCAGAACGTCGAAAGCGTGCGTTGCCATGGCGCATATCACTTATTTGCTCCGCAGACTTGGGCCAGTCGAGCATGGCATTACTCCAGGATATGCCCATCTCCTCACATAATCGACGCAGACTTCCTTCCGGATCCTGACGCAAATCTTCAAAACGAAAGATGGGAACCCCCTGCTTTTGCGCCCACTGCCAGGAGCGCAAAAAACGCCGTAAACGCAATCGTAGTGGAGGATCTTCAGCGGTCACGCCGTTGCGTCCGTATGACTTGTGCATCAGTGACATCCACACCGCACGCACATCCCGCACTACCAGCAATGGTCTGACCTTATAGCCTTCATCCTCAAGTAACGCCACCTGTTCTTCCAGGCTGAAACAACTGATTGTCGTTTTGTACCAGATAAACGGCGTGGATATCCCGTCAGGCAGCAACGGAATCAAATCCGTATCCCCATCCAGACTGCCGTCCATATCCGGGCGTTGCAGAAAACACCAGGACAACAGTGTCGATCCACTGCTTTGCAAGCCCGTTGCCAGATATACTGTTCCGGCACTAGAATGGGACACTGTAGTTTCCATGTTTGGGTATCATCCGATAATTATAACAGCCTCCAGAGTCCGAATAAGCCGTGTCTTTCAGTAAACAAATCAAGCAGACCCTACGCCAGGGGCTATCACGCCTGTATCGGGACCGCCCCGCCTTGATCGGCTTTTTGTTTCACGGCATTTTTTTGGATCAGAATGAGATCGACAAGGCACGAGTCGATGCCCAGCAAGGTGTTACCCTGGCGCATATGCAGCAGTTTATCGAGCATTTCCTGCAGGCGGGGTATGAATTTATCACCCCGGAAAAAAACCTGGATGCGCTGGATCGGGAGAGAAAATACGTCTGCATCACTTTTGACGATGGCTATTTCAACAATCTTCGTATACTGCCCCTGTTACAGCAGTATAATATTCCTGCAACTTTTTATGTCACCACGGGAAACATCGAAAACCAACACTGCTTTTGGTGGGATGTAGTTTATCGTCAGCGCAAACGCCTGGGTACCGACAAGCCCACAATTTCCAAAGAACAGAAGATGCTCAAACAAAAAAACCACGCGGAGATTCTCGATTACTTGCGACAGGAATTTGGGCAACAATGCCTGGAACCCTGGTCAGATACGGATCGCCCCATGACCATTGACGAATTACAGAGTTTTGAAAACCATTCCGGCGTCTACATTGGAAATCATACCCGCGATCATTACCTCCTCGATCAGTACAGCGATACTGAGGTGGAGAAGCAGATTCTGGACGCGCAACAAGACCTTGAAAAATGGCTGGGAAGCCCGCCTTCCAGCATTGCCTACCCCAACGGAAATTATTCGGAAGCAGCCATGAAGGCTGCACAAAAGGCTGGACTACACTATGGTTTCAGTCTGGACAAGCAAAAAAACCACCTGCCAATCAAATCAACCGATCTTACCCGCTTTCATCTGGGAAGATACACATTATGGGGTCGAAATGATATTGGCGCTCAATGCGAAGTCATTCGCTCGGATATACCACTATGAACCTGAAAAAATGGATGCGAAAAAAACGGCGCCAGATCAAGTTGGAACGTCTGGCACGACAAGGCAAGGCCTGCCACCCGAAACAGTGGATATTTGTGGTGGGATGCTATAACTCCGGCACCACCTTGCTGCATGATGTCATTGCCAGCCATCCCGCCGTCGCCCATCTCCCCCGGGAAGGGCAATACTGTACCGATCAGCTCACCATCCCCAGTGAAGTTGGCATGACCCGCATCTGGGCCTTGCAGCCCGATACGTTTATCCCATCAAAGAACAATGAGCCAGATGCAGAAAAGCTGAAACGCCAGTGGTGTGGCTTGATGAGCAACCCCACCTTGCCCGTCTTTCTCGAAAAATCCATACCCAATGCGGCTCGCATAACCTGGTTGAACGACAATTTTCCCAATGCCCATTTTATAGCCCTGATCCGAAATGGTTATGCGGTATCGGAAGGCATTCGTCGCAAGGCAGGGCAATCTGTGGAAATCGCCGCCAAGCAATGGAAACAATCCAACCGCATCATGCTGGATCAACTCGAACAGGTAGAGCACAAGCTGTTGCTCAAATACGAGGATATTACTTCTCAGCCAGCCGAGAGCATGGACAAGATCATGGATTTCCTGAAATTGGATGGAAGCAAGTTGGTAACCGACAAAAAATGGACGGTGCATGGGGTCAAATCCAATATCCGCAACATGAATCAACGCTCCATCGAACGCCTGTCTGAAGAAGACAAGGCCTTCATCAAACAAGAAGCCGGGGAACTGCTGGACGCCTTCCACTACAACGCGGAATGAGCACTCGTCAGCAAACCCTGCCTGTCTATATCGGCGCTGGCATCATCAGTCTGCTGCTATCCCTGTGGCAAATACAGGGGATTGCCCAGATCAACCATGATGCCGTCTATTACCTGTTAGCCATACAAGGGGATGCTGCCAGTATTCAGCAAATCGGCAACTGGCTGTTTTACCCCAAGCTGATTGGCATCATCAGCAGCCTGTTGGGTATGGATGCTGAACTATCCGCCCACCTGCTAAACAGTCTTCTCGACACCCTACTGGTGCTGGCGTTCATTCGACTCATTGAAGAGTTGGGCGGCAGTAAACGCAGCTTGATCTGGGCAGCAGTGGTGGTGCTTTCCCTCCCCTATCTGAATGAAAACCGAGGAGACATTATTCGGGATCACGGCTATTGGGCATTTACCCTGATCGCCATGATTTTCTACATGCGGCTATTCCAACATTTCAGTTGGAAAAACTTGTTGCTATGGAACAGCATGATGCTGATAGCCACCTTGTTTCGCGTCGAGGGCATTGTTTTTTTACTACTCATGCCCTGGGCTTTGTTGCTCAATACCACCCTGTCATGGAAATCAAGAATACAGGTTACTTCCGTGTCCCTGATTCCCGTTGCGCTACTCATCACCTTGTTTGTAATGGCAACGCTCTTCTCTGGAAATTTCAATAACCGCCTGGTTGACAGCATCGGCAAGGCGGGAGCTGTTGTGGAAATATTCACCCGCCTGATTCCCGAAAAAGCCCAGCTATTCCGCACCTCCGTGCTACCTGATTTTTCCCGCTCAACGGCAGAAATAACAATATATCTGGGCGTTTTTTACAGCATTATCAAAGATTTGTTCAGCAGTCTTTCCTGGCTGTACTTCATCATTTTTTTACTCAGAAAAAAGTTTCCGGCTCCCAAGCTTGGAGCTTTCGCCAAAACGGTAATCAGTATCTATGCCCTGATCAGTCTGGCAATACTGTTTATTCATGGCGCACAGCATTTTGTCATGGTATCCCGCTACACCATGGCATTGGCATTGATGCTGGCCGTGGTAGTGGTTTTCAGTCTGGACGAACTGCAGCAAAGCATCAATAATTCCCCGAAACGAAAACCTCTTCTGGTCACTATCGGGTTTTGTATCACCCTGTTGTTCATCGACAGCATCTACAACACATCCAAGCCCAAGGTTTATATTATTGATGCCTCGAACTGGGCACAGAACAACCTCCCGGCAGCATCAAAAGTGCTCACCGACTATCATCCAGAACGGGTGGGATATTACAGTAACAAGAACAACAGCAAACACTATCTGTTTGAGCGCTACCGTGGCAACAAAACACCCCTGAAAAACTACGACTATGCATTTGTTCGCACCCGCAACGGCAAAGCCAACAGCGAACTGCAACAATTACTTTACGGGCAAGGCTTGCGGCCAATCAAAAAACTCCACAGAGACAAACAAGGGCTCATTGTTTATCAACTTTCTGAAAATCATTAATGCCCCCTGTTTTCACTCTGCATGGCAATACTCTGTCATGTTTGCTGCCAGGGGAGCAATCTGGGTAGTACGATCGTATTGCGTCAGTTTGGAACGCTTGTCCAGAATATCCCAAAGCGTGCTGGACTGCTGAAAATAGTCGCAAGCCGCATCAACCTTACCCGCGTTAATGCTGATTTTACCTGCATCCTGAAGGGTTCCTGCCAGATCTCTTTGCAAGGAAGTATTCTCCGGGTCGTTCACTATCAATGCCTGATAGCTTTTCAATGCAGATTCAATAGTGGTTTGTGCCTTTTGATGCGCGCCTTCCCCTGCTTGGGCAAACGCCAATACTTGCAATAACGAGGCACGATTGCGTTGCGCCCCCTTGTCTCTCGGGTCGAGCTCAACCAGGCGATCAGCCAGCTTCAGGCCTTGTGCAGCATAGTGTTGAGATTGCGCCCAGTCCTGCATTCGAGTGTACATGCGCGCCAGATTGACATTGAAACGCAACGCCTGCACAAGATGCACCGAGTTGCCCGGAGAGCTTTGCAGCGCCTCATTGTAGTATTCAAGAGCTTCGGTAAAATCGGCTATGGCCAGTTTGGTTTGGTTTGAGTCTGCATGCAAATCCCCCTTCATTCCAATCAGGTATATCCTTTTGGCATCATAGCTGGGCAAATTGCGCTGCAGTTTTGGAGTATTCAGTTCTTTCAAGTAAGTGGTGGCAAGTGTTAACGCCTTGTCATTTGCATCTTCCCAATTGAGCACTTTCAGATAATCGAAACGGATATTCCATTTTCGACTCTCCAATCTCCAGTCGGGTGACAGTTCCTTCCGGGTGCCTTGTTCCGCCAGAGCCAAACCTTCCAGAATATGCTGTTTGGCTGCAACGGTATCCATTCTATATGCCAGCATCTGGTTGCCCAGCAAGCGCTTTATCCAAATCATTTCGGACAAGGCACTGCGGTCATCAGGGTGCCTGGCAAGTAATTGCTTGAGCATCTTCTCTGCCTTGAATAATAGCGCCATGGAACGCTCGGTGTCTCCAAGGTTGGCAATGCCAACACCACCATATAAATCGGAGAGACGGGTGTACTGCACACCCAGATCAAGGAGAATATCATCCGGGGCATAAGGATCCTGAGCCAGTTTGTCCAGATATTCGACACCTACTTCTGCCAGTGCTTCTCTGGCGTTCAAGGTTCCCTGCACATCTTTCATCTGATCATATACATCATAGAAGACCTTTTGCGCCAACTCTCTGGCTTGATCGAAACGAAGATCCGCACGTTCCCGCTGGGCAACAGCGACATGATACTGGCTGAGGGTAATGATATAGGACGTGCTCAGGGCGACAACAACAACCGTGGCGGCAGCAGCCAGCCATTTGTGCCGCCAGACAAATTTACGCAGCCGGTACCAGGGCGCATTGCCCCGAGCCTCTACCGGGAGACCGGATCGGTAACGCTGAATATCCTCGGCAAAAGCAGCCACCGAGGAATAGCGCTGAGCCGTGTCCACGCTCAATGCGCGCAGCACAATGGCATCGAGATCGCCCTTGAGCCTCTTCCAATGCTTGTCTCCGCGTTGCCTGAGGCGTTGACTGGGGGTATCAAACTTTTGCTGCGTGACCAGTTTTTTCAACTGCTCTGTATTCATTCCGCTGGAGTTGAATGGCCGTTCCCCACTGAGGCACTGATAGAGAACAATGCCCAGGGAATAAACATCACTGACGGTAGTCAGTTTTTTTCCGGTGATCTGTTCCGGACTGGCATATGACGGAGTGAATGCCAATTCCATTTCCTGCCCACCTACACCCGCTGTATCATCAAAGGTCTTGGCAATTCCAAAATCAAGCAACTTGGGCTGACCATCATTGGTAACCAGAATATTCTCCGGCTTGATGTCACGATGAATCACCAAACACTCGTGAGCATAGCTGACAGCGGAACAGATCTGTAGAAACAAATCCAGGCATTCGTCAATACCCAAGCCCTGATAGCGAACATAGGCATCCAGAGGAATGCCTTCTACATACTCCATCACCACATAGGGCAGGCCGTCATCGGTGGTTCCACCATCCAGCAGCCCGGCGATATTGGGATGTTTCAGATCAGACAGAATCTGCCGTTCCTGCTCGAATAAAGTAATTGCACGACTGCTGAGCGCAGTGCTGCGAATAATCTTGATGGCAACGGTTTGCTTGAAACTGCCATCAACCCGATTAGCCAGGTACACTTTTCCCATGCCGCCCTCACCCAGCAACGACTTGATGGCATAGGCTCCTAAACGTGTTCCAACCAGTTCATCCACTACAGAAGTGTCTATAATGGTGGCTTCTGAATCATTGTCACAACTGACATCATCAGCCGTCTGCAACAATCTCTGGGCACGCTCTTGCAATGCCTCGGGACACTGCTGATGCAGCCAGCTACTGCGTTCCTTCGGTGCCTTGGTGAGCGCCTCTTCCAGTAGCGCCAAAAGTCTGCGCTCATCATCAGTAGAAATTGAAGCAAATTTGGAATCAGAAGAATTCATGCCATACTCTTATACAATAAGGCGCAACAAAATGGAAAAACACAACACACCATGACTGAGGTTACCCAGGTTCTGCTCAACTGGTCCAACGAATCGACGGATGAACGCGGCAAGGTGGTCGCGGCTCTGTACCAGGAGTTGCGAGGTCGCGCTGCGGGCCAGATCAACAGAAACGGCAACGCTTTGGGTCTGCAACCTACGGTGCTGGTGAACGAAGCATACATGCGCCTGGTAAAGATCAACCGCATAGATCTCAACGGTAGAACCCATTTCCTAAGTCTGTCTGGTCGCGTCATGCGAGAAGTGTTGATCGATGAAGCCAGACGCCTGCGCGCAAAAAAACGTGACCTGGCGCTGCAAACCCAACTTACTGGTGATTTTGCCAACCATGATACACCGGTGTTGGATATCCTCGAAATTGACGAAATTCTGAAAGGTCTGGAAAACATCGATCCCCTCTATGTCCAACTGTTTGAAATGCGGGTCTTCGCCGGCATGACCATCGCAGAAACTGCCGCTGCCCTGGACATATCCACTGCCACAGTAAAACGGAAATGGAAAGTCGCAGTGGCATGGGTCAAAGAGCACGCGGGGATTACCTGAAAACTTCATCCCTGGCCAACTCCTAGAGATGAAGTTTTCGGATGTTAGTCATTACTCCCAAATGGCATTGATAAATTTTTCATGGCTACTTGTGGGATTGGTATAAGGCACATAAGTACTGCTGCTGGAAGAGCCGTAGCTGCTGTAGCCACTGGAGTATGGTTGCACCGGCGTCAGATCATAGTAGCCCGGATTGGGATCAAGGGTTCCATAGTCGCTGGAAATCACATTACCATACATATCTACCTGAGAGTCATAGGCATAAGGATTGGTGTAATAGATATTTCCAAACTGATCGACTTGCTGCAAACCATAGGGATCGATAACACCCCAGTTGTTATAGTCAGCAGCACTTGCAACATTGGCAATCAGTGTCAGGGCAGCAACAGCGGCGAATTTTTTCATGTTAGATTTCATGGTTCATTTCCTCTTGTTAGTGGTTTCAGACCTGTTCAACATTGAATGGCCTTCAACTATATAGGCGAGGAATGAGTAGAAAGTGGATCAAGTAATTGAAAAAAATTAATACCATGAGCTTTGGAATTCTTTATTGAGCATGTACAAAGCTTGGAGAAGCTCCCTCATACATGAGGCTAGATGTTACCTACTCGATATAGGATGCCAGTTGGTAGTGAGAGAGGGTAAAGACAGGGGCGACAATGCCCGGAACGTAAAGGAGGCAGTACTGAAGAGAATACTGCAGCCAAGTAACCAGAGCATTCAAGAGCTTTCCCGGGGGAGAAGGGCTACCCTATACAACTGGCGGAAGGTGGCTACTATAAATGGAGGAGAGCCCCAACCACCAACACCAACACCAACCACGGATTTTGGGCGTGTATTTTCAGATCAAAGGGAAGTTGTCCCCATCTAATCCATTCAAATCCCTCATCAGAGAGGCTACATCTAACCCGACAAAGTGGGCCAGCAATTTATCCAGCTTTTCAATCGACGCTCTTCTTGGTTGACAATAGCCATGTACTCCGGATTGATGCGTTTGTTTTCCTCAGCAAAAAGAAATGCCGATTTACTGTTGTCGTAATAGCTGGCATCAGATTCCATGATACTTATGTAGTAGGAATTACTATTGCTGAGCTCAGACCTGGATTCGATGAAGTAGACGATAAGCAAGCCTTTCAAACCGTTGTTATCTTCGTATTCTATGCCTTTTACTGAATAGTCATTCTGTGCAAGTTCTGTGACCCAGTATTCAGAATAGTCCTCCTTGAATTTGTTTACCAAAACAGAATACGTTTCGATATTCAGTATCCGGTAGTTCTCTTTTCTCAACCAGGGCAACAGTTCGCCGTTAATCATCTGGTCGATCGTCCTTTCCTGATAGGATGTATAGCCTGTAATCTCCCTTGTTCGGGCGTCTCCAGGCCCCACAATGAACTGATCAGTCATTCGCCAATTGGTTGGATAGGGTATTTTTTCAATCCACATGCCAGTTTCTGGATCTGTGGTGACAAACCACTGGATTTCAGCATTCTGGGTAGCTTGGCTGTATTTGGTCTCCTGTGATGAAGTTAGGGAACCCGGCGGGCTTTGGGAGAGGGCTGATTGAGTAGCGCCACCCTGCTCCTTCGCGACTGACTGCCCGGCAGATGCTGAAACCTTGAATTTCGCGAAACCGAAACGCCCTGTTCCAACCGCGACAATGCCGACAGCCCCCTTGCCGGTATGTTCATTGCCGATACCGCCCAGATTCCGGCCGTTAACGGAAAAAGAAAGCTTGTTGCCATTCTCACGTAATGTGATTCGGTCGAACCCGGCAGGGCTGGCATCAGTCGTGCTACTCATCAATAGATTAAAACCGGACTCATCGCGCCTGAAAATTTCCAGTTTTCCATCTGAACTCAGAACAACCAGGAAATAGTGCCGCTTCCGGGTATCGTATCCATAAAGTAAACCGGCAGCTGAATCCGGATCCCCATGATCGATCTTTACGTCTAGGCTAATGGTTCGTCGGCCTTCATCCGCTTTCGAATAGGGCGCATAATAATAGCGGATTGCACCTGGGTTATCCTGATTCTCCAGCCAGTAGGCGTCTTGGCTAAACACGCCATCCCAGCCATCCAAGTCCCCCGTGTGGACAATTTTCTCAAGAATGCCCAGACTAGCCGAAATCGATGGAATTGGCATGAAAATAATTAACAGGATTAATATGTATGAACTACGCCATAGCATTGTTGTAGTCATAGCTAACCTCCTAGATTGTTTTTAAGCAGTAAGTGAGTGTCTCTGTATAGAAGACAGTAATTTCAGACCCGTGCAGCATTGGATGGTCTTCAACTGTATAGGCGGGAAAACAACAGAAAGTGGATCAAGCAATTGAGAAAATATTAAGACCAAAGTTTTGGAGTTCTGTACTGAGCAGGTGAAAAGCCTAAACATTATGTCCAGCACCCTCTGTCATGCTGGATTTTACCTCTCCGACGTGGGATTTCGATTGGCAATGGGAGAGGGCGAAGAGAGGAAACAACTGTGTTATTCCCCAGAACAAAAGAAGACATTGCTGAAGAAGATACAGCCGCCAAGTAAACAGGGGACAAAGCCATAAATGGCTCCTGACTTCATCCCCTGTTGTTCACACTAACCATGATGTCTAGTCATATGGACTGACCTCATACCATTGCTGGTTATTGAGGTTTGGATCCATGTTGGGGTTATAAAAGTAATCGTCCGTAGAAATATACTGGTGGTCGTTGTTCAAGTAGTAACGGTTATAGCCATCATCCACTGTCCAGGACTCTCCGGTATTCGGATGAACCACTTGGGTTTGTTCATAAATACTGTTGACCTGCAGTTCCTGACCATGATCCATCATCTCATTCCGGGCCCTCCAGCTGTTCATGCTGCTATCCAGAGCTGAGTTGGAGACCTGTCGCTGGGTATTCATCCAGCTGTCAAACTGGCGTTGCTTCTGGGTTTGCCTTGCTTGAAACTGACGGTTGCTGTTGGCCGCTTTTTGCTGCTCTTTTCGGTTGAAAGCTGCGATGTTCTCCGGATTAACCCGTTTGTTTGCCTGAGCATAAAGGAATGCCGACTTACTGGTATCGTAGTGACTGGCACGGGACTCCATGATGCCTATATAGTAGAAGTTTGTGTTTCCAAACTGGGATCTGGAATCGACGAAATATACGATAAGCAAGCCTTTTGAGCCGTCGTCATCTTCATACTCTATGCCTTTTACCGAATAGTGCTTCTGCGTAGGCGCGATGCTCCAGTATTGGGAATAGTGCTCCTTGAGTTTCTGTGCTAAAACAGAATACGTCTCTACATTCAACACCCGGTTGTTTTCTTTTTTCAACATGGGGAGCAGCTTGCCGTTAATAATCTGGTCAATAGTTCTGTTCTGATTGGATAAAACATCACCCGCAACCTCCTGTATTCGGGTGTCTCCTGGTCCCACAATAGCCTTACCAGTCAACTGCCAATCGCTCGGATAGGGCAGTTTTTCACTCCACATACCGGTATTTGGATCTGTAAGGGTAACCCAGCGGATTTCAGTATTCGGGGCAGCCTGGTAAGTGGACACTGAATTCTCGGATTGTGCGAAACCGAAATGTTCAGCACCGACCGCGACTGCAATCACTGCCAGGGTCGCAGCAGAGGCAGTTTTTTTCATGCTGGATTTCATGGTTCATTTCCTCTTGGTTATGATTTTAGGCCAGCTCAACATTGAATGGCCTTCAACCCTATAGGCGAAGAAACGACAGAAAGTGGATCAAGTAATCGAAAGAAAATTAGCTTTGTGGAAGCTATACAACGAGCGAGGACAGGTGTAATTCGTGAATTTTCTGAGGCAAATTGGCATAAAAAGAACAAGCGACCGCCTTCGACCTCGTGATAGATTATGGGACATCCCAGCCCCCAAAATCGACTCGATCTTTGACAACTTATTCGTGCCCCAGCGGTACTTGTCTTCCAATGACTGGCAGCAGAGAAATTGTCAGCGACACTCCGTCAGCCTCGCTTTTTCCACCATCCCTTTAGGCGCTTAACTACCCCACCTAGGATTTTCTCGCGGTCTTTTTCTTTGCTGCTTTCTTTTTTACTGCTTTTTTCTTGGCGGTCTTCTTTTTTGCGGGTGCCTTTTTCGCTACTTTTTTGGCTGTTTTCTTTTTGCTTGGGGCTTTTTTCTTTGGCGTCGATACTTTTTTCTTGCTGATCTTTTTTTTCAACGCTGGTTTTAACGGTTTTTTTTTGCTACTTGCCGCAGTTTTCTTAACCACTTTCTTTTTG
>CAYXOS010000075.1:0-12917 GCA_964467115.1 uncultured Sedimenticola sp. | reverse complement strand
CCGGCCTGCGCCGGGATGACCAGGGAATGGAGAGTACGGATGACCAGGGCATGAGCTCTGGAATAATGCCAAGTCTCCCTGTACCGGGATGACTTTGGCACTTTCCAGATCGATCAAACTATACTGAACAACGCTAAAGCTATCGAGTCCTGTTTTGCATAGAACGTGAAAACAGTTTATACAAAACAGGTAGCACGAACAGTGTCAGCAATGTGCTGGAAGCCAGCCCACCGACAACTACTGTTGCCAGGGGACGCTGTACTTCTGATCCAACGCCTGTAGACATCAACATGGGAATCAGTCCCAGTGCAGCAATGGCGGCGGTCATCAATACAGGGCGCAAACGTGATAATGCGCCATTGTAGACAGCCTCGCCCATGGGTTCACCTGCTTCCACATTCTGATTGATGGCATTGACCATGACCACACCATTGAGAACTGCCACCCCAAACAGGGCAATAAAACCAATGGAGCCAGGTACTGAAAGATATTGCCCGGTGAAATACAGCGCCGCGATGCCTCCGATCAGTGCCAGTGGCACGTTCAGCATGATGAGCATTGCCTGACCAATAGAATGAAAGGCAAAATACAGCAACAAGAAAATCAATCCCAATGATAGTGGAACCACGATCATCAATCGTTTCTGGGCGCGTTGCTGGTTTTCAAACTGCCCACCAAACACCACAGAATAACCGGGGGGAAGTTCAATATCTGTAGCAATACGTTGGCGCAACTCGGTTACCAAACCGCCCATGTCTCTACCTTCGACGTTGGATTGTATAACGACCCGGCGTTGAACATCGTCACGGCGAATTTGTGGTGGTCCAGATTCGATATCCACCTCAGCCATATCACCCAGGCGTACCCAGGCGCCTCCCGGTGCTTGTAACATGAGTTGACGAAGGGTTTCTACGTCGTGGCGGTATTCCTTTGCCAAACGCACATAGATATCGTAGCGCTCATTTCCCTGAATGACTTGTCCTGCCTCCATACCGCCAATGCCATTGGATACCAGGTCCATAACTTGGGAAACAGGTATGCCATACCGGGCAAGAATATCGCGACGAGGACGAATGGTAAGCTGGGCTTCACCCGCAATCTGCTCCATTTCTACATCTCTGGTGCCAGCTACCGTACGGGTCAGTTGCTCGATGTCTTTGCCTTTTTCAGCAAGGATATCGAGATCAGGACCAAAGAGCTTGATGGCGAGTTGCGCTTTTACCCCAGACAATAGCTCATCTACGCGAGTAGCAATGGGTTGCGAGAAGGTGAACAATAACCCAGGATGCATGGACAGCGCTTTCTCGAATTTCTTCTGCAGTGCAAACCTGTCTTTGGCAGTGGTCCATTCTTCTATGGGTTTGAGTCCGACGAAAACTTCGACGTTAGAAACCGGCTCTGGGTCACCCCCAACTTCTGCACGCCCGATACGGCTTGACGCATAGGTTACTTCCGGGAACTGCATCAGTTGTTTTTCCATTTGTGCAGCAACGCCCAGGGCGGTATCCAGACTGGAGGAGGGCGCCAAGGTGACGCGGATGTTAATGGTGCCTTCTTCCAGTTCAGGGACAAATTCCGTGCCCAGTCGTGGCACCAAAAGCATCGCGCCAGCGAACATGACAACAGCAACCAACACCACCAACATTCGAGCCTTCATTGCAAAACTCAGACTACGCTTGTACAGCCATTCCAGGGGAATGAATACCGGGCTGCTGCGATGCTTGACTGCCTTGCGAAAAGAGAAGGTAGCCAATGCAGGCATCACCACAAGTGCCACAACCAGAGAGGTGAGCATTGCCAGAACGATGGAAACTGCCATGGGTTGAAACAATTTTCCTTCCACCCCTTCAAGGGCAAACAGGGGGGCAAATACCACGATAATGATGATGACTGCGTAGAATACCGGGCGACCAACTTCCTTTGCCGCTTCTTGTATACGCAAAGAGATGCCATGTCTGTCGTTTTCTGCATCAAAGGGGTGTGCGTCACCCTGGGCAACATCGGCAGCAATTTTATCTCGGTGTTCCTGGTCAGGGCGAGTGAGATGCTTGAAGATATTCTCCATCATAACCACTGATCCATCTACCATCATGCCGATAGCAATGGAAAGTCCACCCAATGACATCAGGTTTGCAGACAAACCCCAATAGCTCATGGCGGTAAGCGCCAATCCTATGGAGAGTGGTACAGAGATCAATACCAGCAGCGTGGCGCGGATATTGAGAAGAAACAGCAACAGCACAACGACGATAAGTACAAAGGCTTCACCAAGTGCACGGCTGACGGTATCTACCGCTTGTTCGACCAGATCAGATTGGTCGTAGAAAGGTTCGATGGTGACTTCATCAGGTAGCGCTTGTTGAATGGCCGGCAGGCGCTCCTTGATTGCGTCGATAGTCGCCTTGGTATTGGAGCCCAGACGTTTGAGGACGATACCAGCGACAACTTCTCCCAATACATCTGGATTGCCGTTGGCATCCCGACGGGTCATGGTTACGGCGCCCTGGCGGATCTCACCACCAAAGGCTACCTTGGCGATATCACCAATACGAACCACGGTGCCATCAGCTTCTTTCAATGGAATATTGCGAATATCCTGAAGGCCGTCTTTACCGGCACGCACCCAACCCACACCGCGAATAACCAACTGTTCTGCGCCTCGATCCAGATACCAGCCCCCCGCATTGCGGTTGTTTTCTTCAATGGCTTGTGCGATATCATCGATATGAATGCCATAGGCAAGTTGCTTGCGTGGATCAACCTGAACCTGGTATTGACGTACTTCGCCACCGAAAGATAGGACTTCGGTAATTCCGTCTACAGGAAGAAGCAGTAGTTTAACCACCCAGTCATTGAGGCTACGCAGTGCAATGGCATCATATTTTTCATGATCGCTTGAACGCAGGATATATTGATAAACTTGTCCCAGACCCGATGTGTTTGGCCCCATTACTGGCGTACCCACCCCTTCGGGGATTTGTTCTCTCGCGTCTTGCAAACGCTCGAAAACCAATTGCCGCGCAAAGTAGATATCTGTTCCTTCCTTGAACACCACGGTAATGGAAGATAAACCTGTCTTGGATATGGAACGCACCTCTTCCACATCGGGTAACGCATACATGACCGCTTCGATGGGATAGGTGATCAGTTGTTCGACTTCTTCAGCGGCCAGACCTTCGGCTTCGGAATTGATTTGAACCTGAACATTTGTGACGTCGGGAAAAGCATCCAGGTTGAGTTTGGGAATCAGCATTGCTGCGGCACCCAGTACGGCAATCAGCCCCAATACCACCAGCAGGCGGTTGGAGACTGACCAGTCAATTATTCGATTGAGCATGGTGTTCTCCTAGTGGTTGTGAACTTCAAAGCCGGATTTGGCAAACTCGGACTGCACAAAGAACGCGCCTTTGGTTACCACACGGGTACCCGGAGCAAGCCCTTCAATAATTGCCATTCCTGGAATGCTGCGAATAATCTCGACTTCCTGTGGTTCATACTCTCCAGCTTTCTTCTCCACAAACACCTGCCAATCGCCATCCGGGCTGCGCATTACAGCATCCATGGGGACGGTCATTTCTGCATTGTCTGAACTGCCAACCTGGATACGGGTGGTCACGAACTGTCCTGGGTGCAAGTGATCTCCGGGATTGGGTATTTCCAGCCTTACCGCCATGGTACGGGTTACTTCATCGAGGGCATGGTGAATTTGAATGACTTTGCCCGACATCCATTTACCATTGGCAAGAATGCGCACCGCTGCACCAACATTGACTTTGCTCATGATGCTTGGATTGATTCTGGCTTCAACCCAAATACTGGATTCATCGGTGATCTCAAATAGCAAATCACCGGGTTGAACCATCTGACCGACAATAAAATCGTCCCGAATTACCGTGCCTTTTTGAGGAGACAGGAGGGTGAAACTGCCATCAGCCTTGCCAATGGCTTTGTTGCGTACCAGTTTGTTTGCTTGTTCTTCGGTCATGCCATATGCGAGCAGGCGAGAATAGGCTTGTTGATAGGTAATACGGCTTTCCAGGTAGCGTTGTTCGGAAACGACTTGCTTTCCAAGTTTCTTCACTCGTTGCCATTCCTTTTCGGCAATCAACAACGCTCCTTGTGCCTCTGCCATGGATGCGCTGGAAAGCAACACCAGTGGCTGATCTTTTTCAACATTGTCGCCGAGTCGGGAAAAACGCTCTACCACTTGCGCTTCGATACGGGGGGTTATCTGGCTGGTTGCATAAGCATTCAGTACCACTTCACCCGGTGCTTCAACTTCTTCCGCAATGGCATGAGGCGTGAGTGTTTCTACCTGGATGTTGGCAATGCGTCGTTGTTCGTCGTTGAGATGTACGGTGTTTTCTTCTTTTCCTTCTTCTTCATGTCCATGTTCATCCGCATCACCATGGGCAGATGTGGTCTGTTCTTGTTTTGTCTGTACTTGGTGTTCATGATCGTGATCTTCTGCTGCACTGCTGCTGGTGCTGTACAACAATGCCAGTAGTATCAGACGGAGTTTTTGGTTTTTTAAGTTCATTTTATTCTTCCTCAATTCTTTTCTTGAAGCCAGGCGGTTAGCGATGCGGAGGCGCTCATCCAGTCGAGCCAGGTGCGCCATAAGTCTCCATGCAATTCAATACCTGTAATTTGTGTGTTTAGCGTCTGCTGTATCTGAAAAAGATAGTCAGAGGTGCTGATTTCGCCGGCTTTCCACAAGGTGTCCAGCAACTTGATGCGCTGTTGCAAACTGGTCTTTCCTTGTTGCAACCATTGCTTCCAGGCAGAAGAAATAATTGTGTAGCGTTGTTCGGCGCTCATGAGCTTGGCGCGAATATCTCGGTAGACTTGGTGGGCTTCCTGTTCAGCTTGCAGTGCCACAGCATTGGCTGCATCCACGTTGCTCTGAAAGTTGTTCCTGACTTGCAATGGAATCGAGAAATTCAATGCCAGCAGATTGTTGTTGTCTTCTCTGCCTGCTGAAATTCCGAGGGTTGGATCAGCCTTGCGGTTTCTATCAGCGGCATTGATTTGTCGCTTGGCAACCTGAGATCGCAATAATGCTGTCTGTACTTCCGGGTGATTTTGCACCATGGATTCTGTATCTGAAGAGGAGGTTTTTATCAAAGACAGTTGTTTGGGAAGCCGGATATCGTTTGCCGGAAGCTGTCCGCTTAGGGAAAAGAAATCGCTGTTGGCAACAACCAGGGCTGCGGCGTTTCTGGCATTTTCCATGGATGCTTCTGCCAAGGACAATCTTGCAAGTTCCATTTCTGCGCGGGGTATATCACCGGCTGCATGGCGTTGTTCTGCCAACTTGCTGAAGCGGGATAGAATTTCAACCCTGCGCTGAGATAGATGGGTGATTGCCTGTCGAATAGCGATCCGCCCCATGGCATCCAAAAGTTCATCGGCTTTTCGCAGACGAAGGGTTGCCAGGGTTTGACGGCTGACATTGAGTTCTGCCTGGGCGACTTGCTCTAAAGCGGATCGTTTGTCGTGCCAGTCTATTGCCTGACTGATGCCCAATCTATAGGTGTTGATGTCGGTGCGTTCGGCTTCACCTTCAAGTTCGGGGTTGTTGAGGGGACGTGTGGTACCGCTCAAGCGGGCCTCGGCGGCGCTGACAGCGGCTTGTGCCGCCAGAATATCGGCGTTGCGTTCAAGGGAACGGTTGACGATAGTGATTAGCTCATGGCTGCTTTTGGGAGCAGGTTTTGCCAGTGCTGTGGGTATCCAGGCAGGATTTGATAGAAACGCTACCAAAATACCTGCACGTATGCAGATAGAAAACTTCATATGCTGATGTCCGTAAAAATATTATTATTCGCATCCGTAGCCCCAGCTTTTCACGCCTGGTGATGCTGGAAGCGGGTGCAGTGAGAACAGGAAATCAGCTAACTATTGGAGGGCGAAACAGAGAAGGGGGGGAGAAAGAATATCGGGAAACTGTGTGGTAGCCCAACAAAATACGATCACTGTGTATGACATAGACCTTGTCGATAAAGCACAGCCCCAGCAAGTGACTGGTTCCGTGACCGCAATGATTGCAGTCTGAGTCATCAGTCACGTCATTGACTGTATCACTTTGGGGGTGATCAGCAGATAATTGAACCACCTTGTTGTCAACAGGTTCATTATGCACTTCGCTCGCCAACGCGATTCCATATCCAAGTATGGATACAATCAGCCAGATTTTTAGAAAGCGAGCGAACATGGAAAAACCAGTAGTGAATACCGCGACAAGTTTACCTGAGTTACGGTGAGCATACAAACTATCTAACAGGATGATGAAAAAGGCCTTCCTTGGCCTTTTTCAACCAAGGAAGCGGAAAACACGGTTTCCCGCTTCCTTCGTTTAAGCCATCAAAAATGGTGCCACATCCTTGTACCACGCGCAGGGTGATAAAAATGGCGTTTTTCAGCACCCTGCCAAATTGAGGCTGTTTGGCTGCAAAACCGACAGGTCATGGGGACAATATTCGTTTTGGGGTTCTGATTGATTGCTATATTCGGTAAACTCCATGCGCTGAAAAATCAATATGGATTCCAGGGAACAGTTATGTTTGCAGATATACTGACGAAAACTTATTACGGCAATACATTGGGTACATATATGTTGTCGTTTTTATTGATCATTCTTTCACTCGTGCTGGCACGGGTGACTTTTTGGGTGATCGGTAATGTCGTGAAGAAATTTACGCGTAGAACAAAAAATCGCCTCGACGATATATTGGTTGATATGCTGGAAGAGCCAGTGGTATTTGCCATTGCCATTATCGGAATCTGGTTTTCCTTAAAACTACTGAATACCTCCGATACTACTCAGAGCGTTATATCCACAGCCTACTACATCCTTATCGTTTTTGATGTCGCCTGGTTTGTATCACGTATTCTGGACGCGTTGATACGCCGTTATGTTGAACCCATGGTGCAGCATTCCAATAGTAAGCTGGATGATCAGTTGCTTCCCATTATCCAAAAAGGTCTGAAAATCGGGTTGTGGATCATGGCGTTGCTGATTGCATTGAACAACGCCGGATATAACGTAGGAGCTGTGCTGGCAAGTCTCGGTATTGGTGGTATTGCTTTTGCCATGGCAGCCAAAGATACCATTGCCAATCTGTTCGGCAGTTTCACCATCTTTGTTGACAAGCCTTTTACTGTGGGTGAGCGTGTGTTGCTCAGTGGTTACGATGGCTTCGTGCGCGAGATAGGGGTGCGTAGCACGCGCCTGGAGACGTTGAATGGCCGCATGGTGACCTTACCAAACTCTCAGGTGGCAAATGAATGTATCGAAAATATTACTTCTGAGCCTTCTCGAAAAATGACCATGGATCTGGGGCTTACCTATGATACGGATCACAACCGTATGCAGGAAGCGATGAAAATACTTCAGGATATCGCCGCAGAGAATGAACGACTTGAAGAGAAAGTGGTGACTGCATTTACCGCATTCAATGACTTTGCATTGAACATTCGCTTTATTTATTACATCAAGAAAGGAGCGGGTGTATTTGACGTGCAAACAGAGATCAATCTGGAAATATTGAAGCGTTTCAATGAAGCCGGTCTCGAATTCGCTTTCCCCACTCAGACAATCTATACCATTCCTGGTGAAACAGCCTGATCGAGTCAATCCCAAGGATCGTAGCGATCCTTGGGATTGAATCATTTCCTCATACAAGACCTCGGTGGAAGAAGCCGATAATCACCAGGGTCAATAGAATCAAACCAATACCCAACAGGCTGAAGCCCAGAACATAGGATACGGTTTCCGCCCGCTTGGACGGCGGTTCGACCAGATGTTTTTCCAGTTCGCCATTGGCTTTGAGACGTTCGTATTCTTCCGGACGTTCTTCTTTGAACTCTTCCAGATCCCAACTGCCGACGAACATGACTCTGTCCAGAGGGAATTTGCTCGGACGGAAGTGGTTGTTGAAGAAATGCACCACGAACAAGGTCATGACCGCGAGGAAGGCTTCCAGACCATGTGCAATGGTTGCCAGGTTGAAAACCCATCCGGGCAGGAAGCGACTGAAGAAAGGCGAGAACCAGAGAATGATGCCTGACATGCCGATAATGAAGGCACCCCAGTACACGGCCCAGTAGTCGAATTTCTCCCAGTAGGTCCAACGGTCGAAGCGAGGTTGCTCACCTTTGCCAAAGAACCATTTGAACTGGGCTTTCATGTCTTCCCAGTCTTTTTTGCGAGGTAACAGGGAATCAGGGCCGAACCAGTCAAAGTCCTTGTCCTTGATAATGCGGCGCAATACCACGAAAGCATGACCAAATACTGCCAACAGAAAGACCACCGCAGCAGTGCGGTGAACATAGCCAAAACCTGTAGGGCCACCCAGCATGTCAATAATGAAGGTTGCCCAACGGGTATCGGGAAACATGACTGTCATACCGGTCATGGTCAAGGTCATTACTGACAAGGCAAGTGCCCAGTGGTTGAGGCGCCACTGCCAGGAGAAACGACGGAAATGCTTGCCACTGTTGTGTTTGATGCGCTTGGCGCGCACGCGGAAGCGTTTGCCATCCACAGTGATCCATTCATAAGGACGAGATTTCATTTCCCGCCACAGCCATAACATGGAGTGACTGTAGAAGAACAACAGTGTGAGAATGATGATGCCCACCATGAAGCGTCCCAGCCACCACATACCGGGGTTGCGTTCGATGTCGCCCATGTCTGCATGTGCGCGGAAATGGGTAAAGTCGGCGCCAGCATCTTCATGACATTTTTGACAGGTGTCGAGAATATTCTGCTGTGATACCAGAGAGGCGGGATCGTCGATCTTGTGAGTGCTGTGAGGATTGTGGCAATCTTTGCACTGAGCGACTTTGGTGTTGCCCAGCCAGGCAAGTTTTCCATGGGTTGTGGCTTTGTAGCTGCGCACTTCTTTTCCGTGACAACTTCCACATTCCTCGGTTATGACGCGATGTGCCTTGAGCGCGCCTTTTTCAGCGATCTCATGGGCTGAATGGCAGTCGGTACAGGTTGCACTATCGCCTTTCCAGGGGGTTTGCAGACTGGCACCGTGAATGGATTGACGATATTCACTCAGTTCTTTTTCATGGCAGTTACCGCAAGTCTGAGGGGCGTTGAGTTTATAGGTGCTGGCGCGAACATCATCAGAGCGGAAAACATAGTGAGCCGTATGACAGTCGGCACAATCGGCATTGTTCTTTGCTTCCTTTTGTTCTGCATGTACGCTGTGGGTATAACGTCGCGTCTGAATGACAATATCCATGTTGTCGCTGGATAGCCAAGGCGTACGAAGAGGAGCGCTACCTTCTCCTTGCTGGATATGACAGGTAACACAATCGACGCTTTGCAGATCCTTCTTGTGTGGAATCTGCTCGATGTCTGCGTGACAATTCAGGCAGCTGTAGCTTCCATGAACACTGGCATGTAAGGTATCTGCATTGATATCCAGATGACGATACGGCGGTGTGCCGTCCTTACCGACGGGTACGGAAAATCCCTTTTGCCCGTGACAATTCAGACAGTCAGCTTCGGTAATGTCAGCTTTCTGAATGATTTTTTCCCCGGGCAGGGGATCTCCTTTTGTTACCTTTACCGTATCGGTGATGGCAGTCTCGGCACTAAAGCCGAGACCTGGCAGTACCGCCAACAGCATGGCGGCACAGAGGTTGTACCAGAGCGTCTTCATAGCTTTTGTGTGAATTCCGGATAAGCTTCGAGTCCAATTTCCGCGATGTCGGCACCTTCATATTCTTCAAGTTCGGACAAGCGGATTCCCATGGTTTTCTTCAATGCCATCCAGGTGACATAGCTCATGCCAAAGGTCCAGAGGAAGATCAGTATGATCCCTTTCAACTGGGCAAACAGGCTGGCATCGGGGTTGGAGAACACCACGGCAATCAAACCCCAGATGGCAGCAATACCATGCACTGAAATAGCGCCGACGGGGTCATCAATATGCGCCCAGCGGTCAATATAGATGATGGAAACCACAACCAACAGGCCAGCGACAATACCAATAAAGGTTGCAAGCCCTGGAGTGGGGGTGTAAGGCTCTGCGGTGATAGCAACCAAACCGGCGAGGATGCCGTTCAAGCCCATGGTCAGGTCAGTTTTACCAAACCAGGCACGAGACAGGAGCAGCGCTGCCATACAACCACCCGCTGCAGCAGCGTTGGTGTTGACGAAAATCAGAGACACTGCATTGGAATCAGCAACAGAGGTCATGGTGAGTTGAGACCCACCATTGAAACCAAACCATCCCAGCCACAAGATCATGGTGCCAAGGGTGGCAAAGGTCATATTGGAACCGGGAATCGCCATGGGCTGAAGGCCGCCACCCGGCTTTTTAACGTATTTTCCCTTGCGAGGGCCGAGTAACAGTACACCAGCCAAGGCTGCGGATGCACCAGCAAGGTGCACCACGCCGCTACCTGCAAAATCCAGGAAGCCTGCCTGATCGAGAATGCCGCCACCCCATTTCCAATATCCTTCTACAGGATAGATGACACCCGTCATGACGACGGCGAAGGCAAGAAACGCCCACAGTTTCATGCGCTCGGCAACGGTACCGGAAATGATGGACATGGCTGTTGCGACGAATACCACCTGGAAAAAGAAATCGGCGAAATTGGAATGACGCAAGTCACCACCAGAGTTGACGACTTCGGCAAGACTGTTGTCCAGCCCCAGAAAGAAGCTCAAAGAGGGAATCCAGGCGCTGCTGCTGTCTCCGTACATGATGTTGTAGCCCATGAACATGTACATGATGCAGGCGATGGAATACAACGCAATATTCTTGGTCAGGATTTCAGCAACACTTTTGGTGCGCACCATGCCGGATTCCAGCATGGCAAAACCGGTTGCCATCCACATCACCAGAGCGCCGGACATGAGCAGGAAAAAAGTATCCTGAGAATAAATCAGTTCAATGAGTTTTGTTTCCATAGCGGACTCTAAATAACAGGGAAAAGGAACGGGCACCGCCTAGGAAAGTTCTGATTGATTCTGGCAAGATGCCGTGTCATGAATCGATCAGAGCTTCCCTAGGGTGCCCCGAGGTTACTTACTTGGCAGCTCTTGCAGCCTCAGCTTCAGCTTTCATGCGTTCTTTCATGATGTTGAAACCATGGTTGTTGTCGTCAGAGGGACGCCATGCCTTGGGTGGCTTGGCACCTTTGAACCAACGGTGCATGGGAGAATCCAGCACTTCATTGAGCAGCTTTTCAACCTTGTCGGCACCGGCGTTGTTACCTTCAGCACGGGCTTCCTTGATCAAGGATTTGATCTCGGGAACCATTTCGATATAGAAACGGTGAGCCACTTCGAATACACCTTCCCAATGCACGTAGTCGGGTGCAAACATGGCAGCGCCATGACGGGCGCGTCGACCTTCGTGATGCCACAAATAGAAGTAGGTCCATTCCACAGATTCATTGAATTTGGTTTTGTCACGCAAACCGTTTTGCAACAATGCAGTTGCCAGCTTGCGCGCAGGAATCAGGAATTTGTCATTGAATGTTTCAACAAAAGTATCGAGCTGCTCGAAGTGAGCATCGACTATATTGTTGCCATGGCATGAACGACATACAGATTTCATGTCTTTGCGACGTTCCAGCCAGGGCTTCACATCTTTGCCTTGCTTGATGGCTTTGGCATCGATTTTCACGGATACCGGCGCACGCAGATTCCAGGCAATACGGTCACCCACGTCATGAGTGATGGGCAGATCCTTGGTGCGTGACATATGACAGGTTGAGCAAGTTGGTGCAGCGGTATAGTCTTCGCCAACGATCCACTTGTTCGAATCCAGATTCATCTTGTCTTTGTGCGCACGGAAAGCAATACCGTGGGCAGACTCTTCATAGATTTCTTTTTGTGGATGGTCTGGTCCCAGGTGGCAGCGTCCGCAGGCATTGGGTTCACGAGCCTGAGCCGCAGAGAAGTTGTGGCGCAAATGACAGGCAGAGCAAGCACCTTTTGAACCGTCTGGATTAATGCGGCCAATACCCGTGTTGGGCCAGCTGGATTTGTCCAGAGAACCATCCGAGTTCACCCGCACGATAGATCCGTGACAGGCGCCACAGCCCATGGCGGTGATGGGGGAGGTGCCAGAAAGGGTTGGTGCGCCTTCCACGACTTCCGCCAGCACATTGTCCAGAGAACCGAGAATATCGCCGGCAGTGGCATGGTGACTGCGGTCGAATTCTTCAGTTTCCTTCTTGTGGCACTGGGCGCAGTCTTTGGGTGAAACAATCACAGAGATAACGAAATCCTTGTGCATGATGGCGTCTTTTTCACTGCGATCTGCCTTGTGACATTCGTAACAACCAACGTTGGCGGCAAAATGCTTGGAATGTCCCCATTGATCATAGATGCCGGGGGTCTTTTCACGGTGGCAAGACATACAGGTAGCGCTTTCGCGGCTTAGCTGGTCAAAACCTGAAAGAATCTGTACAGGTTCTTTTTTGTCCATAACGGTTTCAGTCTTGGCAGTAACCGCTTTAGCAGCGGGGGCAACCTGGGCATGTGCAGGCTGAGCAGGTGGTAACTGGGTATTTTGCCACCAGCCATTGGGGTTGGCGAGGGTGGCAGAGGTAAGAATCAGGGACAGAAAGCCCAGCAACAAAAACGACCTTATCATTTTACTCTCCGATGAGTAGTTGTTGGCCCCGCCGGGTAGCGGGCAGCAATAATTTAGTTCGTTGTAGGTCAAAGCAATAATTGTGCCACTTGTTGCGTGGTTGTTTGTTGCCAGGATCGTTTGGGTGCTGCTTGAACGTATGAGTATTTGTTAACCTGCTGATTGTGTTTGTTTTGGGGGGGTGAAGAGATTTGCGCTTTTGAGGTTTTTATTTAATGAATAATGTATCTACTCAGCATCTTGATCCGAGGATATGGTAAGTCATTGAATATCCAGGAC
>CAYXOS010000074.1:11320-12955 GCA_964467115.1 uncultured Sedimenticola sp. | reverse complement strand
ATCTTCCCTATACCGCATTTCCGATCGTCTGTTGGCGAAAAAAACGGTGCTGGAAGCGGTGTTCCACAGTCTCAAATCTGAACTAGGTCTGCGGCCGGTGTTCCACCACAAATCAACTGGTTCAAAAATATATCCATGAATGACCTACTCCAGATGGGCAACAATCTCACGATATTTAGAGTCTGCTCAGCAATCACAATAGGGCATCTTCAAGTGGCATACTGAATGCTGGGGTATTCGCCGTGAATTCTGCCTTGTTCTCAGGCATTTGAGACTCATGCTTGGCATACAGCAACCAAAACTGTAACATTAACTGTTCAAACCCCAGTTTTCGCGGGAGAGATCGATGCGGCTGCGCCGTGTCGACGCCGAAGGCGCAATTCCGCCCGGAATCGCTCAGGCACCCGGACCGCGAGGCATGTCAGTAGCAACGACGGGTTGACTCTGGAGAGCGGCGGAAACGCCCACCGACGGGGCAGGATTCAGCACATCGAATTCAAACTCTCAGGTATCAGGACAGAGGGGCGGGAATCCAAACTCAATGGAGAACCCCGTGGAACAAAAAACCATCCTCAATCAGACTCATCGTGACATGGGTGCCCGCATGGTGCCTTTTGGCGGCTGGGACATGCCTGTACATTACGGCTCACAGATCGAAGAACATCATGCCGTGCGTCAGGATGCCGGCATGTTTGATGTTTGTCACATGACCAGTGTTGATATCAAAGGAGTCCAGGCAACTGATTTCCTGCGCGCCATTCTCGCCAATGACGTCGCCAAGCTGAAAACACCGGGAAAAGCGCTCTATTCCTGCATGTTGCAGAAAAACGGGGGCGTTATCGACGATCTTATCGTCTATTTCATGGACGACAATTGGTATCGCATGGTGGTCAATGCCGCCACTACGGACAAAGATGTCGATTGGATGCAGCAGCAAGCAAAAGACTGGGATATACAAATCCAACCCCGCAGGGATTTGGGCATGATCGCAGTGCAAGGCCCCAATGCACGAGAAAAAGCCCTGCCGTTGCTCCCCGATGATTTACGTGATGCCAGTGCTGCACTCGCGCCCTTCCACGCCGCAACCAATGGAAGCTGGTTTGTTGGGCGTACCGGTTATACCGGAGAAGACGGATTTGAAATCATTCTGCCTGAAGACCAGGTCATCGATTTATGGAAAGCCTTGGCAGAAGCAGGTGTGCGCCCCTGCGGTCTGGGCGCCCGCGATACCTTGCGCCTGGAAGCGGGCATGAATCTCTATGGTTCCGACATGGATGAAAACACCACACCCCTGGAATCCGGTCTGGCATGGACAGTACCCCTGGGCGACCTACGACGTGATTTTATTGGTCGCAGCGCTTTGGTGGTACAGAAAGTGGGTGGCAACATACCCCAATTCATCGGCGTATTACTGGAAGGAAAAGGTGTTTTACGCAATCATCAAAAGCTGTACGATGGCGATAGAGAAGTGGGCGAGATCACCTCTGGTGGCTTTTCCCCGACCTTGGAGCGTGCCATAGGTCTGGCTCGCGTCGCCGCTGATGCCGGGGAGCAGCTCCAGGTCGATATTCGTGGCAGAAAGCTGCCACTGAAGCGCGTCAAACCACCCTTCGTACGCAATGGCAAAAGCTGTAT
>CAYXOS010000074.1:0-11220 GCA_964467115.1 uncultured Sedimenticola sp. | reverse complement strand
GTTCCCGTCAAATTTATAGAGGACTGCAACATGAGCAATATTCCCGACGATCTCAAATACACAAAATCCCATGAGTGGGTACGTGATGAAGGCGATGGCATTGTCAGCATCGGCATTTCTGATCACGCTCAGGAATTACTGGGTGACCTGGTTTTCGTGGAATTACCCGAAGCAGGCACCACACTGACCGCTGGTGACGAGTGTGCCGTGGTCGAATCCGTGAAGGCGGCATCTGATGTGTACAGCCCCCTCGATGGGGAAGTCATGGAAGCCAACGAAACCCTGGCAGATGCCCCGGAAGCGATCAACGAAGCCCCCTATGACAACTGGATCTTCAAACTCAAGCTCAGCAACCCCGCCCAACTGGATGAATTACTGGACGCAGAAGCCTACACTGCCCTGGTAGCAGCAGAAGATCACTAAGCCATGCCTTTTATACCGCATACAGACGACGAACGGCAGCAGATGCTGGAAGTGATCGGCGCTGACAGCATCGACCAATTGTTTGATGAAATCCCTGAAGAACTGCGCTGTGGGGATTTCAACAGTCTTGGCTCAGGCTTGTGGGAGCAGGAAATCACCCGGCTGATGCAGGACAAGGCAAGGGAAGATGGTCAGGCCCTGTGCTTCATCGGTGCCGGAGCATACGACCACCATATTCCTGCGGCCGTGTGGCAACTCACCACCCGTGGTGAATTCTACACCGCCTACACCCCGTATCAGGCAGAAGCCAGCCAGGGTACCCTGCAACTGTTGTACGAATATCAGAGCATGATGACGGAACTTACCGCCATGGATGTCTCCAATGCATCCCTGTATGACGGTGCCTCCGCACTGGCTGAAGCCGTATTGATGGCGGTACGCGCCAATCGCAAGTCCAAATCCCGACGCATTCTGGTACCTGGCAATCTGCATCCTCATTATCGCGCCACAGTAGAAACCCTGGTGAAGAACCAGGGCATTACTCTGGTCGAAATACCTTATGACAAGGAAACCGGACAAACCGACCACAAAGCCCTGGCGAAACACACTGGCGGTGATTACGCCGCACTGGTGATTCCCCAGCCCAACTTTTTCGGCATTCTGGAAGACGTGGACACCCTTACCGATTGGGCTCATGTCAACGGCGCCCTCGCCATTGCAGCGGTAAACCCTCTTGCCCTGTCGGTACTGACACCCCCAGGCGAATGGGGCGATGCGGGCGCAGATATTTGTTGTGGTGACGGTCAACCCCTGGGTGCCCCTTTGTCATCAGGCGGCCCCTATTTTGGCTTCATGTGTTGCACCCAAAAGCTGGTGCGGCAAATGCCCGGACGCATCATCGGGCGCACCGTGGATCTGGACGGCAAGGAAGGCTTTGCCCTGACTTTGCAGGCACGGGAGCAACATATCCGACGCTCCAAGGCAACGTCCAACATCTGCACCAATCAGGGGCTGATGGTGACTGCCGCCACCATCCACATGAGTCTCATGGGCGCCGATGGATTGGCTCAGGTCGCCAGCCGTTGTCATGACAATCTACAGCTGTTGGTAGACAAGTTGACCAGCCTGGGTGAAATAGAACCCGTATTCAGCGGCCCGGTTTTCCACGAAACCGTACTCAGACTACCCATGAAAACGGCGCAGGTATTGCGTACCCTTGCTGCCCACAACGTGCTCGGCGGCTATGATATGGGCAATCACTACCCGGAACTGGGCAATGCCTTGCTGGTTTGCGCCACCGAAAATCGTAGCGAAGCCGACATGGACAAATACCGCCTGAAAATGGAACAAATCATGGCATCCCGCCGTCAAGGCGCTTGCGCCACCATGGCTAAATTCGACTGAATCCTACACGACACTATAGACATGCTGATATTCGAACATTCCCGCAGCGGACGCAGAGCCCAGGCGCAATCGCCACAGGCCTCAATCACACTTGCAGGCATTCCGGACAATTTGCAGCGCAAAAATAGACCGCACTTGCCCGAAGTATCTGAAATGCAGGCTGTGCGCCACTACACCCGTTTGTCGAAGAAAAACTTTTCCATCGACACCCAGTTTTATCCTCTGGGTTCCTGCACCATGAAATACAACCCCAGGGCATGCAACTCCCTCGCCATGCTGCCGGGATTGATCAATCGCCATCCCCTGGCTCCAGACACCCACAGCCAGGGATTTCTCAGTACCATGCATGAGCTGCAGGAAATCCTCAAGGAAGTAACCGGCATGTCTGCAGTATCTTTGGCGCCCATGGCAGGCGCACAAGGTGAATTCGCAGGCATTGCCATGATTCGCGCCTATCACGATGCGCGAAACGACACCGCACGTAATGAAATTCTGGTGCCCGATGCCGCCCATGGCACCAACCCGGCAACGGCGGTCATGTGTGGCTACAAAGCACGGGAGATCCCCACCCTAACCGACGGCGATGTGGACATGGAGGCACTCAAGGCCGCTATTGGCCCACAAACCGCTGGCATCATGCTCACCAACCCGTCTACTTTGGGTGTATTCGAACGCCGTATCAAGGAAATCGCAGAGCTGGTACACCAGGCGGGGGGCCTGCTGTATTACGATGGCGCCAATCTCAACGCCATCCTCGGCAGAGTTCGCCCCGGCGACATGGGCTTCGATGTGATTCACATGAACCTGCACAAGACCTTCTCCACCCCCCATGGCGGTGGCGGCCCCGGTGCCGGTCCTGTAGGCGTCAGTGAGCGTCTGCAACCTTTCCTGCCTATTCCCATGGTCGGTAGCGACGGAAGAGATTATCACTGGTTGAGTGAAGAACAATGCCCACAGAGCATCGGTCGCCTGTCCACCTTTGCTGGCAATGCCGGGGTGCTGTTACGGGCGTATATCTACGCCAAAATGCTTGGCGGGGAAGGCATGAAACGAGTGGCTGACTATTCCACACTGAACGCCAACTACATGCTCAAACGACTGCAGGAGGCAGGATTCACCGCCGCCTATCCCGAACGCCGCGCTACCCATGAGTTCATCATCACCCTGAAACAAGAAGCACGGGAACTGGGGGTGAATGCCATGGATTTTGCCAAACGCCTGCTCGATTACGGCATGCATGCTCCTACCACTTACTTCCCCTTGTTGGTGCCTGAGTGCTTCCTCATCGAGCCTACAGAAACCGAAGCCAGGGAAAGCCTGGATGCCTTTATTGATGCCATGATCAAGATTCGCAGCGAAGCCCGGGAAGATGCCGAAAAGGTCAAGGGCGCACCCTACAGTCTGCCTGTACGCCGCCTCGACGACGTACGTGCAGCAAGAGAGCTGGACTTGCGCTGGACGCCAGAGGAAGATTGAACTCATGACCACATCCCATAAAAACACTGGCATCACCCGTCTGATCAAGGCATTCGGCTATTCCATGCAGGGCTTTGCCTCCTGTTTCAAAAGTGAGGCCGCTTTCCGCCAGGAAGTTGCCGCCTCCCTGCTCATCATTCCCCTGGGATTGTGGCTGGGTCAAACCGGGCTGGAACGCGCCGCACTGGTTGCAAGCTGGCTACTGGTGCCTATTGTGGAAATGATCAATTCCGCCATCGAGGCCGTGGTAGATCGCATTGGCAGCGAGCATCATGAACTGTCCGGCCAGGCAAAAGACATTGGCTCTGGCGCGGTCTTTCTTGCCATCTGCCTGTTTCTGCTGGTTTGGGTGCTGATACTTGCTCCACGAATACTGTAGGCAGCAAAATTCTTCAAATTCAAGAAATTCCTCAACACTGTGGCACCTTGTCAGAAAGCTCTTTTGTCCGGTTTTCATTATGCTATAGTGTGAACAGCTTCAAAAAACCAACATAGTTCATTGTTTTAATAAACAATAATATAACCAAGGGAGTTAGAACATGAAAACACTACTCGCACCAATATTGCTGGGCATGGTCACATCAACCTCACTGGCTTATGCAAATTCTGACGAATTTTCCCCGACTCAACTCAACGAGTCCGTTATTGCCTGGGAAAAACCCGCCACAATGGGCGGCGTTGCAACGGTTCAGCTGACCGTTACCGGCCCTGATGGCTGGTATTATCGCCGCCAGTTCAGTGCCGATCAGGCAATAACATTTACCACCAATGATAATCCCGCTGGCGATGCGCCTGATGGGCACTACCAATATGAACTCAAAACCTTACCCGCAATATCTGCAAACAAACGCCTGGATGGGGAACCCGCATGGCAACCACAGTTAACGCCAGCGACAGATAAAAGCTCGGGCGCATTTCAGATCAAACAGGGGGTCATTGCATCCAAGGCGGTTATTGAGGATGAGCCACAAAAACAAACTATTGCAGAAAATCTGATCGTCTCTGGTAGCCTCTGTGCCGGATTCGATTGTGCCACGGGTGAAAGCTTTGGTTCTGACACCCTGCGCCTGAAAGAAAACAATTTGCGCATCCATTTTGATGACACATCATCTGGAGCCAGTTTTCCTGCTAATGACTGGCGCATCATCATCAATGATTCAGCCAACGGCGGCAGTAACAAGTTTGCCATTGAAGACAGCACTGCGGGAACGACACTGTTTACCCTGAGTGCCGGCGCACCCGCCGATGCCTTTTTTATGAACAACAGCGGAAACATTGGTTTAGGCACCGCGACTCCTGCAGTTAATTTACATATCGTCAAAGGCAATACCCCTACCCTGCGACTGGAACAGGATGGCAACGGTGGTTTTGCACCCCAAACCTGGGATGTTGCGGGCAATGAAAGCAATTTTTTTGTTCGAGATACAACCAACGGTAACGCGCTGCCTTTTAGAATCAAGCCTGGCGCGCCAATGAATAGCCTTGTTATTGACGCCCAAGGTGAAGTCGGCATTGGTATTGAGAATGCTACCGCCAAACTGCATGTCAAAGCCGGAGCTGGACAAGCAAAATTCCGTGTTGAGTAAGCTAATTAGCTCCCATCCATAAACAGAGGTCTACTGCGAATGATTTCGTTCTCGCTACGCCCCTGTTTATGGACGCAAACTAATTATCGGGGTTTGCTGCTACGCCCAATGGCATTCCCGGCCTGCTCGATAATATAACGGTAACCCGCTTCAAGATTGTCGAAGCGGATTGTTTCGCCATTTGGCCATTCCACGCGCACAGACATTTGTGTTTCTTTTCCCAGTCCAAAATGTTGTTGTTTGGGGGAACTGGACAAATACTTGTCTCCTGCGCGAATTTCTCGCCAGATTCTTTTTCCTTCCGGCGTAACCGCAATGATTCTGGCTCCAACAGCATCCCTGTTCACGCCCTTGGATGGACTGCCAATCAAGCGGATATCGATCCACTGATTGCCAAGTTTTTCGGCATTGTTGCGGTAGACAATGGCCGCATCATGGTAGTTGTTGAGTATCATGTCCTGATCGCCATCCTGGTCGATATCTATAAACACCACGCTTCGTGAGTTACCCAACCAGTTGACACCACTACGAACGGAAACATTATGTAATTTCCTGCCATGGTTGAGAAAAAACACATTGGCATCCTTGTTTGCTTTAGGTAGAAGCACCGATTTCGCCACACCCTGAGCATCGGTGTAATACGGATTTTCAGAAGAGTAGAGAGCAAAATCATTCATCCCGTTGGTGACATACAAGTCATCATCGGCATCATTGTCTGTATCCAGGAATCCTGCTCCCCAGGACCAGCCTGTTGAGGAATCACCCCGTCCAACCCTTTCCGATGAAGGAATATATCCATCAAAGCCGTTGTTTTGGGTATGGGAGAGAAACAAGTCATTGGCTTCCATCACACGCATATGCGCCATCTTGCGGGCATCAAACTTTATTGATGTTGCATCATCGGGCATGACATATTTTTGATCCTTATCCATGGTGACGATATTGGAAATATACACATCCGGGAATAAATCATTGTTCAAATCCGTTATCCCTATGCCCATGGTATAGGATGGTTTGCCCACCCCCCATTGCCCAGCCATATTCTCGAATTTCCCGTTATGCATATTGCGGTAGTAGGCATTCACACCAAAATCATTCCCGACAATGACATCCTGCCAGCCATCCCGGTCAATATCGGTATGGGCAAGAGCCTGGGTCCATCCGCTGTTTTCCAGACCGCTGTCACGGACTTCCCTAAACTGAAAATCACCTTTGTTTTTGAACAGCTTATTCGGCAAGCCATTGGTGTTTTTTCGAGCAAGCGTGGGTTTGATACCGTGAATATAATCACCAAAGTAACCAATATAGATGTCCAGCAAGCCATCATTATCAAAGTCAAATGTCAGGGCGGGGCCTGCCACCAACCCTTTACCACCCAATCCTGCCTGCTCTGTCATGTCTGCAAACCGCCCCTGCCCCAAATTCTTGTACAGACGATGGGCATCGTTTACATAGCTGATAAAGATGTCCGGCAAGCCATCATTGTCGAAATCAGCAATCAACGGCTGGCGCGGTTCTCCATATTTACCATCTTCCTTTCGTTTCCAGTCAATCCCTGATGTATCTGTAATATCCAGAAACTTGCCTTTCCCCTGATTCAGATACAAACGATTGCCCTTGCCACTCAACAGCAACAAATCAACCCTACCATCATTGTCGATATCTTCTGCCGCCACACCAGCCCCGCCAAAGGCTGGTGGCACTGCCAGCACTGCAATTTGCTGATCTCTTACTGAGTAACTACGTATCAAACGGCTCAACCAGTCTGATGATGAGTGTCGGAAGTCAACCCCCGCAGCCTTGCTCACATCTTCAAAAAAATATCCAGCCTGGTGCTGTGCTTTTGCAGCTGGCGCAGAGACAATCGCCGTGTTCCTTTTTGTTGTATCTTTGTCTGGGTAGGCATTCAACCGTTGCTGAATCTTTTTACCTGCTGTGATGAAATGTTTCTTACTCAAATTTGGTGCAGCTTCCTCACGCGCTACATTCCCGCTTTCACGCAATAACAGCACCGCAAACTGCGAAAGGGTTTCTGCAAATAATTCAGCCGCGAAGGGGTCCAGTTCAGCATGGATTTCCCCTTTGGCTTTATCAATTGCGGTTGCAATATACTGCCAATGCAGGCCGCTATCACGGAATGCATCCATGTCGTAGGATTCAATAACAACTTGTTGGTCTGCTGTCAGCCTGGGGAAGAAAACCACATCCTCATAGGCATTCACATCATGAGGAAGCAGCTTGCTGGCATAGGCACTGACATCGCCAACCCGTATCACCGGATGCTTCCTGTCATCTGCAATACCCTGGCTTCCCAAATAGAGATCCGCAGCAAACTGAATCATCACTTCGTTGAAGAATGCTTTTAGGGAAACATTTTCTTGTGGCTCGGCTGGCCATTGATAGCGAGCAAAATACACCTGAATGTTGCGCATAAACACCGCTGCTGCAATGCGGTTGTATGCAGAATACGCCTGCAACTTGTTGTGGATTATTTGTTTGAGGGTCAGCAGATCATTCTTGCCATCAGGCACTGCTGATGTAGCCTCCGGCACGTTTTCCTTCTCCAACATAGGAGGTAACAACTGATACCAGGCTTGAGCAAAAAGCTTTTCCTCGACCCGATGCTGATCCTTTTGTCGGGATTCTCTGTCTGCCAGTTGCAGGGTCGCCAGAGTATAGGCGTCAAGGATCGATTGCAGGGCATCGATGGCGGTCTTGTCCAATGGTAGCCAGGGGCTGCCTCCCCGGAGCAGCATATCCTGTTGAACACTCAGAATTGCTCTCAAGGAATAGGCAACACTCGCATACTGGCGCAAATCATGCCCATCCAATGTAACCGTACCTCCATCGAGGCGAGGAACCTTGACGCTCTGATTTTCCTTGTAGGCTGAAAATCCCCACCCGGCCACAACCTGCCATACCTGGTCAGCACTTACCCTGGTTTTCCCCAAAGCCTTCGCATGTTGAGAGCCTTGCTTCCACAGTTTTCTTATGAGGGCTTTTTGCAGATCAATCTTGCTGAACCTTGCGACCTCAGAAAGAGGTGTCCCGTACATGAAATCTTCCAGTCTCGATGCAGTGGCATAACACTTTGGGTCTTTGTCACTTTCGAGATCACGAATCAAATCCAATACTTCAGCCAATGGGTTGTTTTCTGCCTCCTTGCCAGATTGACCCGGCTCCCCAGCTCGGGCATTCATCAAGCCCGAACATACCAGCACCATCGTCATTAAAATACGAAACACAATTCACCCACGAAAAAAAGACCAGATCAATCACCCATCATAGAAACTATCGGCATCTGTTACCACTCGATATTTACCCCAATGTTATTGACTGAACTAGAATCCCGCTGTTTGGGACTGGCGGTGCTTCTGAAGTTATGGACATTGACCCAAATCCCCGACAGTCAAGTCCTTCAGCGCTCTCGGCGTTTCTGCTATCCTACGCGTTTGCCCAACCCCAATAACAGGAAAAAACATGTCCGCTTTGATTTGTGGCTCTTTTGCCTATGACACCATCATGGTGTTCCATGACCAGTTCAAAAACCACATTCTGCCGGAGCAGGTACACATTCTGAATGTGTCGTTCCTGGTACCGGACATGCGTCGCGAGTTCGGCGGTTGCGCTGGAAATATCGCCTACAACCTGCAGCTGTTGGGGGGAGAAGGCGCTCCCATGGGTACCGTGGGAACAGATTTCCAACCCTATGCCGAATGGATGGACAAGCAAGGGGTGAGTCGCGACTATTTGAAAACCGTCGAAGGCGAATACACTGCCCAGGCGTATATCACCACGGATAAAGACGATAATCAGATCACGGCTTTTCATCCTGGTGCCATGAATCACTCACATTTGAACAATATCAGAGATGCAAAAGACGTCAGCATGGGACTGCTCTCTCCAGATGGTCGTCAGGGCATGATCGAACATGCCAATCAATTTGTAGAAGCCGGGATTCCCTTCATGTTCGACCCCGGACAAGGCATGCCCATGTTCGATGGCGAAGACCTGTTACGCTTTGCCGAGCAAGCAACCTGGCTGGCATTCAATGACTACGAAGCCAAATTGATGCTGGAGCGCACTGGCAAAAGCATCGAAGAACTGGCAACCATGGTCGAAGCCATTATCATCACCCGCGGTGGCAAAGGCTCCAGCATTTATGCGGACGGCAAGGAAATCATCATTCCATCTGCCAAAGCGGCATCTTTACAAGACCCTACCGGTTGCGGTGATGCCTATCGTGCCGGATTGCTCTACGGATTACAGAATGATATGGACTGGGAAACCACCGGACGCATCGCCTCACTTATGGGCACAATCAAAATTGAACACGCCGGAACCCAGAATCATCATTTCACTTTGGATGAATTTAAGGCAAGATTCAGGCAATCTTTTGATCGTGACTTTTGAGCGAGGCATCCAGCATGGGGCATACCCACGGTAACGAAGAATTTTTACCCCTGAAAATCGCCATTCTTACTATTTCAGACAGTCGTACTGACGCAACTGACAAGTCTGGCGGTTACTTGAAAGAAGCAGTTCAAGAAGCGGGACATGTGTTTGTGGAAAAGAAAATCGTCCCCGACGATATTTACCAGATGCGTGCTGTCTTCTCCCAGTGGATTGCAGACCCCGAGGTGGAAGTTATCATATCCACGGGGGGAACAGGCGTCACTGGACGAGACAGCACGCCAGAAGCCGTCGCCCCCTTACTGGACAAGGAAGTGGAAGGCTTTGGCGAACTCTACCGGCAGGTATCTTTTGAAGAAATTGGTGCTTCCACTCTGCAATCCCGCACCCTGGCAGGTCTGGCAAATGGTACCTTTGTATTCTGCGTGCCTGGCTCTACCGGTGCCTGTCGTACCGCCTGGAGCAAGATACTACAGCCGCAACTGGATATTCGCACCCGCCCTTGCAACTTCGCGGTTCTGATTCCTCGACTGTTGGAGAAATAAGCATGTCTGCCTGTGATTGCACCCCCAGCGTTTCCGACCTCAAACCCTACGAAGAAGCCGTTGAATTACTGCTTTCCTACGCCAAGCCCATGCAGGAAACAGAAACCCTCTCGCTCCACGATGCTCTGGGACGGGTACTGGCATCCCCGGTAGTAAGCAACATCAATGTTCCTGGCTGGGATAACAGCGCTATGGATGGTTATGCCGTTCGCGTTGCAGACATCCCCGCCGAAGGCACTCTGCTGCCCGTATCACAACGCATACCTGCCGGGGTTGCTCCTGCACCACTTCAGCCTGGCACAGCGGCTCGCATCTTTACTGGCGCCCCCGTTCCCGAGGGTGCCGACGCTGTGGTTATGCAGGAATTGACCTGTCAGCAGGACAATGGCGTGATCATCAATACCCTGCCGCAAATTGGCGCACATATACGCTGTGCAGGGGAAGACATAGGCGCGGGAGAAGCCATTATCCAACCCGGCGAGCAGTTGTTGCCCCAACACCTTGGCTTGGCGGCTTCGGTGGGGATAGGGAAACTGGATGTCTGGCGGCGTCCCCGGGTTGCTGTGCTCGCCAGCGGCGATGAGCTACAAATGCCAGGGGAAGCGCTGCAGCCCGGCATGATCTACAACTCGAATATTTTTACCGTCGCAGGTATGTTGCGCGCGCTAGGATGTGAGGTCATCGACCTGGGGCAGGTAGAAGACACTCTGGATGCCACCAAAGCTGCACTCATGGATGCCGCAGCCCAATCTGATCTGGTGATTGCTTCCGGCGGCGTCTCCGTGGGTGAGGAAGACCATGTAAAACCTGCCGTGGAAGCCTTGGGGGAACTGAACATGTGGAAAGTCGCCATCCGCCCTGGTAAACCCGTGGCTTTCGGACATATCGGCGAAATTCCTTTCATCGGCACCCCTGGCAATCCAGTGTCCTTGTTTGTCACCTTCCTGCTCTTCGCCCGTCCTTTCATCCGAAAACTGGCAGGGCATAGGGATACCAGCGCCCCCAGCATTCAGGCAATCGCCGGATTCGACTGGAACAAACCCGACAAACGGCGTGAGTTTCATCGTGCCCGCATGGAAAAACAAGACGACGGCAGCAACCTGATCAAGGTGCATCCAAGTCGCTCATCAGCCGTACTCAGTTCTACCACCTGGGCAAACGGACTGGTAATCCTGCCAGAAAACCAAACCATAAAAGCCGGAGACAAGGTGCAATTCATGCCCTTCAGCGAGTTGCTGTCATGATTAAGGTGCTGTATTTTGCCAGTCTGCGTGACCGACTCGACAGTAGCGGCGAACAACTGGATGCGACAGGCATCAGCGATGTCGCTGCCCTGAAAACCTTACTCAGTCAACGCCAAGGCGATTGGAATG
>CAYXOS010000073.1:0-13046 GCA_964467115.1 uncultured Sedimenticola sp. | reverse complement strand
TTCACGTGATGATCGCGCAGGAGATTGTTTTCACAAGGGGTTTTCTGAAGGCGTCACGTATCCGCGATTACGTGCAACTGAAGAAAATCTCTGGTGGAAACAAGAAACAAGCGAGGGCGCGTGTAATTTATGAATTTTTCGGGTTAAGTGCATGCTGATACAGACGATTCTTCTTTTCACCGGTAATTTTTGCCGCCAGTGCAGCCGCTTGTTTGAGCGGCAATTCTTCCAACAGCAAATTCAGAACACGTTCGGCATCTGGTGGCAAAACCTCACCAGATTGTTTGCTCAGGGGCGCTATCATCAGCACAAATTCACCGCGCTGACGGTTGCTGTCTTCAGCAATCTGCCTTGCGACATCTGCCGCATGCCCCTGAATAACATCTTCATACTGTTTGGTCAGTTCCCTGGCAACACAAATCTCCCTGTCACCGCCGAGAGCCGCACATACATCCTGCAATGCATACAGAATGCGGTGGGAGGATTCATAAAACACCTGGGTTTGAGCTGCATTTTTCAACTCAGCCAGTTTTTGTTGGCGTGCTGCTCCACTTCGCGGTAAAAACCCATTGAAGCAAAAGGCATCTACAGGTAAACCGGAAACACTGACTGCGGCGATCAAGGCACTGGCGCCCGGCACCGGAGATACCTTGATGCCCTGCTTCCAGCAGGCTCTGACCAAGGGAAACCCCGGATCACTGATCAATGGCGTTCCCGCATCAGACACCAGGGCCACGGATTTTCCCTGGACGAGTAAATCCAGAATTCCCTGCAACGCCTGGCGCTCATTGTGCTCGTGCAATGCACGCATGGGCGTATCGATACCATGGTGCTGCAACAAGCGTCGACTGTGGCGTGTATCTTCCGCCGCAATCACATCCACATCCTGCAAAACCGTGATACCTCTTAAACTGAGGTCATCCAGATTCCCAATAGGCGTAGCAACTATATAAAGAGTTGCGTAAGGATTTGACACTTCAGGCGTGCTCATATGATACTCTGCTGCTCCCTAAGGAAGCCCTCATATTTGGGAAAATGGACGATGCGCAACCGATACTTATTACAAATCATTTTTCTGGCGACATTGTTGCTGACTGGCTGCAATACCACGCCGATCAAACCATCAGTACCCGCCGATCCACAGGCCACTCATGCTGCGCGGATGTATGAAGAGCAACGCTATGACGCCGCTGCTGATTTGTATCTCGACCTGGCGCAACGCGCCTCCGGCAGCAATTATAATCTGTATCTGCTACTTGCAGCCGACAGTCTGATCCAAGACGATCAAATTGACAAGGCAGAAGAAATCCTGCAACAGTTGGATCGAGCCAGCCTGCCCCAATCCCAGCAATTCAGATACACGTTGATTCAGGCGGATCTGGCAAACAAAAAACATCAGCCGGAAGAGGTGTTGCGATTCTTGTCTGTGCCCCCCGCCAATGCCAGCAACGACGAAAGGATTCGCTTCCATGCCCTGCGTGCTGCTGCATACAAGGAACAACTACAGGCGAGCCAGTACATCAAGGAACTGATGGCACTGGATGCCTTGCTGACCACCGATGAGGCGCAGTTACAGGTACAGACCGATATTCTGTCAGCCCTGACCCGCATGTCACCCCAGAGCATAGGCTCGCAATTCCCGGCGCCGGACAACACCACCCGTGGCTGGATAGAACTCGCCGGGCTGTTACGCGACTTTCCCAACGAACCTGCGGAAATCATTGCACCCTACCGGGAATGGCGCGATCTGTTCCCCCAGCATCCCGCTGTTCCTGGGCTGTTGAGCAATTATTACAGCTATCAGCAGCAACAAATTCCTGCAACCTTCTCCCAAATCGCGGTGTTACTTCCCCTGGAAGGCCCCTACGCCCTCCCGGCACGCACTATTCGCGACGGTTTGATGAGTGCTTGGTATAACGATAGCAATGAGAACCGCCCCAAACTCAAGTTTTACGATTCCAGCGACAGCGACCAGATCTGGCCCTTGCTGAATCAAGCCGCCGACGATGGCGCTGACATGGTCATCGGCCCTCTATCCAAACCTTCCGTACTGCAACTTGCCAGGGCGGGTAGCTTGCCCTTGCCCGTGTTGGCGCTGAATCAGGTCAACACAGACAGCATCCCGCCTCAGAATCTGTATCAATTTTCTTTGTCACCAGAAGATGAGGCGCGTCAGGTTGCTGTCTGGGCGGCTTTTCGTGGCTATCGTGAACCTGCCGTGCTGTACCCGTCCACCTCTCTGGGTGAACGTATGGCGACAGCATTCATGGAAACCTGGCGAAAGTTGGGCGGCGGCAGCCTGCGTTCCCAGGCCTACGACCCCGCGAGTAAGGATTTTTCTTCCCCCGTCGCTCAATTGGTGATGGCCGAGCAGCGCAAGGCGCAACTGGAAAAGCTCAAGGAGGTGGCTGAACACAACAAGGAAAATGAAGAACAAATCGAATATACATTGCCACCCCGGGGCATAGACTTTGTGTTTGCCATTGGAAACAAACGACAAATGCGTCAGATTCGCCCCATGTTGCAGTTCCACTATGCCGAGGATTTGCCTGTATTCAGTACTTCCCGCGCTTGGAATGGCGAGCTGAGCAACGCTGAGAGCTTTGATTTGTCCGGCATTGTCTTACCGGAAATGCCATGGATACTCGATACCGAAGACAACTCCCCCCTGTCACGATCCAAGCTGCAAAGCAGTCTGCTCAGAGGTGAAAGAAAATATCTGCGCCTTCTCCCCATGGGTATAGATGCCTATCAGGTTCTGCCAGACCTGGGCAAATTACAAGGGTCTTCACTGCTACCCTACAAGGGGAAAACCGGCTTGCTGTACCTGGACAACCGCCGCCAGCTGCTACGCCGCATGACCTGGATCTCCCTGCAACAACAACCAAAAATACTGGGCGTCACCCCACCAATGGATAGCGTTCAAGTGCTTCCAGCGGAAGAAATACTGCCAGAGTCCGATGAAAGCCCTGCACCTGCGCAAAGGTGATTCCGCCGAGGCACTGGCCCAACAATGGCTGAAGAAACAGGGGCTTGCACTGGTCGATAAAAACTACCGATGTAAAGCCGGAGAGATAGACCTGATTATGCAGGACGGGAGCACTCTGGTGTTTGTTGAGGTTCGCTATCGCAGCAATCCCGATTTTGGTTCCGCCATAGACTCCGTCACGCCAGCCAAGCAACAGAAACTGCTTCGTACTGCCCAACACTATTTACAGCGTCTTTCCCAAACACCCGCCTGTAGATTCGATATAATCGGCATCAATGCACAAAAACAGATTCAGTGGATAAAGAACGCCATCCAGTAATGCTCAACCAACAATTAACCTCAGGCATTCGGGTATCGAGCCAGGAAACAACGTGGATTTAAGCAAACGCATCACTCACCTCTTCAATACCAGCATCGAGACCAAACAACATTGTCTGCCCCTGCTGCTTTCCCCTATCTCGGAATCTGCGCAGATAATGGTGAATACCTTGCTGGAAGGCGGAAAAATCCTTTGTTGCGGGAATGGCGGATCTGCTGCCGATGCCCAGCATTTTTCCTCTGAAATGCTCAACCGCTTCGAACGCGAACGCCCCGGGCTGCCAGCCATTGCCTTGACCACAGACAGTAGCACCATGACCTCCATTGCCAACGACTATGCTTATCAGGAGATCTTTGCCAAGCAGATTGCAGCGTTGGGTCATCCGGGTGATGTACTGCTTGCAATCAGCACCAGCGGCAACTCTCTGAACGTCCTGCGAGGGATTGAGACCGCCAAGGAACAGCAGATGAAAGTCATTGCCTTGACCGGCAGGGATGGCGGCAAGATCGCTCCTCTACTCCATGAAGAGGACAGAGAAATACGCGTGGACAGCAACATCACGGCTCGGATCCAGGAAGTGCATCTGCTTTCCATCCATTGTCTTTGTGACCTGATCGATACACAACTCCTGGGCGAGGAAGACTGATTCGACGCCCTGCATCGAATTTTCTTCTACAACAACGCGTGAAACCACAACAACTGGCACAGATAAAAAAACTGTTCCCGGCACAGGATATCCTCACCCATCCTGCAGATACCCTTGCTTACAGCTACGACAACAGTCAACGGCAATCTATTCCAGCAATTGTGGTATTTGCCACCGACGAGGCACAGATCCAGCAACTCCTGCTTTTGTGCAATGAATGGCAAATGCCACTCAGCTGTCGTGGCAAGGGAACAGGCACCACCGGGGCATGCATTCCACCTCAAGATGGTATTGCCTTGTCCCTGGAACGCATGAATCGCATTATGGAAATCGACCCGGACAACCGCCTGGCAAGGGTTCAGCCGGGCGTTACCAACCAACAGTTGCAACAGGCAGCAGCCGAATTCGGCTTCTTCTGGCCACCTGACCCCACCAGCGCCGCTGTGTGCACGGTGGGGGGCAATCTCGCCTGTAATGCAGCGGGGCCCCGAGCAGTAAAATACGGAACCTGCCGGGAAAATACCCTGGGGTTAAATGCAGTTACCGGAAAAGGGGATCTTATCCATACGGGTGTGCGCACCACCAAAGGCGTGGTTGGCTATGATTTGACCCGATTACTCATCGGCTCGGAAGGAACCCTGGGGGTTATTACTGAAGCCACGCTCAAACTCACACCATTGGCAGAAGCCAAACGCACCCTGCAGGCAATTTACTCTGACGTGGCAACTGCAGCAACCGCCGTCTCTGCCATCATGGCGCAGCCCATCACCCCATCCGCACTGGAATTCATGGATGGTAGCGCCCTGCAGATGGTCAGAAACTTTTCCGACCTCGATCTTCCCGACAATGCCGGCGCCATGCTGATGATCGAACTGGAAGAAAGCCAGGTAGCCATCGACGCAGCCGCAGAAAAAATTGCGGCCACAGCAGATATTGAGGGATGCCTTTCGGTAGAACTCGCCTCCAACCAAGCGCAGGTGCAAAAACTCTGGCGCACCCGCAAAGCACTTTCTCCTGCCTTGCGCAATGTTGCCCCGAAGAAAATCAACGAAGACGTGGTGGTGCCAGTTTCACATATTCCCGATCTGATTCAGGGGCTTACCCTGCTGGCAGAAAAACATGCCATTACCATTGTCAATTTTGGGCATGCGGGTAATGGCAATATCCATGTCAACCTGCTTGTCGATCCCGATGATCCACAGCAGTCTCGTGCTGCTGAAGCTTGCCTGGAAGAAGTTTTTGATCTGGTACTGGGCTTGGGCGGAACCCTGTCTGGCGAACACGGTATCGGGCTGGTCAAACGGGAATTTGTACGTCGGGAAATCGACAGCCCTACCCTGGCATTGATGCATCAACTCAAGCAACTCCTCGATCCCAACACCATTCTCAATCCAGGAAAAACCCTGCCCTGAAGTACAACAAACTATTTACCTGGCAATTTTGTGAGGGCCTGGCGTATCCGTGATTCCGGGTAACTGAAGAAAATTTTCCTTGTGGAAACAAGAAATAAGCGAGGGCGCGTGTATTCCATGAACTTTCCGGGTTAAGATTGGGTTATCGACCTAACAACTGCAGGACCGACCGATGGTTTTTTCTCGTTCAAATACGTCTTTCCTCATCGCTGGCTTACTTGCATCAAGCATTGCTGGCAGTGCCGAGCTGGTATCAGGCATCAAGGATCAAACCGCCCTTGCCGTCACTATCTACAACAGCGATCTTGCGCTGATCAAAGACCGACGAAAAATCAATCTACCCAAAGGTCGCAGTGATCTTGCACTCAGAGGTGTGAGTGCACAAATGCGACCCGAAACCGCGTTACTGCGTAACATCCAGACACCAACGGCTTTACAAGTTCTGGAACAGAACTTCAATTTCGACCTGCTGACGCCTGAGAAGATGCTGGAGAAATATGTCGGTCAAACTGTCGAAATAGTTCGCATGAACCCTGCCACGGGTAAAGAAACCAAACAAGCAGCCACTATTCTCAGCACCAACAGTGGCGTGGTGGCAAAAATTGGCGGTCGTATCGAAACCAATCCCGAAGGACGCTACATTTTCCCCAGCATTCCTGACAACCTGCGAGATAAACCCACCCTGGTCACTCAGATAGAGAACAGCCGCGCAGGTTCACAAGAACTGGAGCTGTCTTATCTCTCCCGAGGATTGAGCTGGAAAGCCGATTATGTGGTTGAGCTCAACAGTCAGGACAATGCCCTGGACCTTGCCGGATGGGTAACATTAACCAACAACAGCGGTACAACCTATCCCCATGCGAAATTGCAGTTGGTAGCAGGTGATGTGAATCAGGTTCCCGAATTCGATAACTACCGACGCCCCATGCGTATGGAAATGGCAATGGCAGCCCCCAGTCCCGCACCCATGCAGGAAGAAGCGTTGTTCGAGTACCATTTGTACACCCTGAATCATCCCACTACCATCGCAGACAAACAGACCAAACAGGTTTCACTCTTGAACGCCAGCAAGGTTCCCGTCACCAAGGAGTTGCTGTTCCAGGGTCAGGAATACTATTACCGCAGTGTGTACAAATCCCTGGGGGATTCTATAAAAGCCTCGGTGTATATCCAGTTTGAAAATCGAACCGAAGATGGTATGGGTATGCCCCTGCCCAAAGGGGTGGTGCGGGTGTACAAAGGCGACAAAAATGGCAATGCCCAATTCATTGGGGAGGATCGTATCGATCATACCCCCAAAAATGAAAAAATCCGCCTCAAACTCGGTGAAGCTTTTGACGTAACCGCCAAAAAGACCCAGATGCTGTATAAAAAGGTCAATTATGGCCACCCCTATACTTACGCAGCGGAAAGTACTTACCGTATTGAGCTGAAGAATGCCAAGAACAAGCCGGTAACGGTCAAGGTTCAGGAGCCTATTCCTGGAGACTGGAAAATATTACGCGAGTCCCTGAAGCATAAAAAGCTATCCTCGGGACGGGTCGAATGGGAAGTGGAGATTCCTGCTGAAGACAGCACCATACTTGAATACAGAGTACGGGTTCGCTATTGATTTCCCCTGTGCCAGTATATTTTCCAGCCCTTTTTCAGGAATAACATATATGCCCAAAACAGTCATCCTATGCCTTCTGATTCTGTTGTTTCCCATGCGGGCATTCGCCGTCAGTGAAACCACCATAAATCTGACTGACCACTGGGTTGGCTTCACCTCCCTGGGCATCTTTTTCCTTGCCTATATGTTGGTCATGGCAGAGGAATTTACCCATTTGAGAAAATCCAAACCCGTGATGCTGGCAGCGGGTCTCATCTGGGCCATCATTGCCTATACCTATCAATCTCAGGGCATGACCCATGAAGTTGAATATGCCGTTCGACACAACCTAGAAGAATACGCTGAACTGATGTTATTTCTGCTGGTTGCCATGACCTATATAAACGCCATGGATGAACGCCTGGTGTTTACCAGCTTGCGTGTATGGCTGGTTCAAAAAGGACTGGGATTCCGTGCCTTGTTTTGGGTTACCGGACTGCTGGCATTTTTCATATCCCCCATCGCCGATAATTTGACCACGGCATTGTTGATGTGCGCCGTAGCCATGGCCGTTGGCGGCGACAACAACAAATTCATTCTCCTCGCCTGTATCAATATCGTGGTTGCCGCCAATGCTGGTGGCGCATTTAGTCCTTTTGGCGACATCACCACCCTGATGGTATGGCAAAAGACCATAGAAACGGCACAAGGCAGTATCGATTTCTGGGCATTTTTTGCCCTGTTCGTTCCTTCCCTAGTCAATTGGTTGATTCCAGCAGCCATCATGAGCCTGGCTGTCCCCAACAATCACCCGGACCCGATTACGGAAGACTGTGATACAAAGCGCGGTGCAAAACGTATTGTTTTCCTGTTTCTGGCAACCATTGCCACGGCCGTGGTATTCCATAATTTTCTGCATCTGCCCCCCGTCATCGGTATGCTGACAGGTCTTGCCTACCTTCAATTTTTTGGCTATTACCTGAAACGCACCCGTACCAAAGACGAAAGCCCACAAATGGCTGAAAAAGCCGGTCACATTGGTGACCCGGTAGCCTTCGATATTTTCAACAATGTCGCCAGAGCCGAGTGGGACACCTTGTTTTTCTTCTACGGTGTGGTGCTGTGTGTCGGGGGCTTGGGTTTTATTGGCTACCTATCCGTGGCATCTGAGGTGATGTACAACCAATGGGGCGCAACCAATGCCAATATTGCTGTTGGCGTTATGTCCGCCATTGTTGACAACATCCCTGTGATGTTTGCGGTGCTGACGATGATGCCGGAAATGTCTTCCGGGCAATGGCTGTTGGTCACCCTCACCGCGGGCGTAGGCGGCTCTCTGCTGTCCATTGGCTCGGCAGCTGGTGTTGCCTTGATGGGGCAGGCGCGGGGAAAATACACCTTTTTCGGGCATCTCAAATGGGCGCCGGTTATTGCCTTGGGCTATGCAGCCAGCATCGCAACTCATATATGGTTGAATCAAAAGCTGTTTGTATGAGCGGGCACACCGTCATCATAAGGGAAGCTCTGATTGATTCATGGGCTGTTGCTGATCGGCTGAAATACCAGAGCTCTGCGTTATCAGGGCAGTTTTATCAATTCATGCCTGGAAAGATGGTGTCTTGAGCCCGAGCACGTCTTGCCACTGAGAGAAGCGACCACAACCTCTTGAATAAGGGCAAATTCATTGCCCTTGCCCGTGCTCAATTCGGGTATCAGCAGATTGTGATATAGTTCGTGCTTCGCATGGCTCCAGAGTAAAACTGCCTGCACATCCAGCAGACGTTTTTACTCTTGACCTATCCACATTTTGATTTTTTATTCCGGAGGCTGAATAATGTCCAAGAAACATCCTGTCGTAGTTGTTACCGGTTCTTCCGGTGCTGGAACCACTACCGTCAAACGTGCATTTGAGCACATTTTCTCCCGCGAAGGGATCTCTGCCGCCATCGTCGAAGGCGATAGCTTTCACCGTTATGACCGCGTAGAAATGCGTGACAAAATGGCAGAAGGCATGAGCCACTTTGGTCCTGAAGCCAACCGTTTCGACAAGATCGCCGAACTGTTCCGCGTTTATGGTGAAACTGGTGGTGGAGAAAAACGCTACTACCTGCACAGTGCCGAAGAAGCCGAAGAGCATAATGAGCGCTTGGGCTGCGACAAGAAGCCTGGGGAATTCACCCCATGGGAAGACATTCCTGCCGGTACCGACCTGCTGTTTTATGAAGGTCTGCACGGCATGGTAGTTACTGAAGAAGATGACGTTGCCAGCCAGGTAGACTTGGGGATCGGTGTCGTTCCAGTCGTTAACCTGGAATGGATTCAAAAAATCCATCGTGATGCCAAAGAGCGTGGTTATTCAGCTGAAGCAACCGTTGAAACCATCATGCGTCGCATGCCGGACTACATCAACCACATCACGCCACAGTTCTCCCGCACTGACATCAACTTCCAGCGCGTTGCAACCGTCGATACCTCCAACCCTTTCATCGCCAGAGACATTCCTACGCCTGATGAAAGCTTTGTTGTCATCCGTTTCGCTGATCCAGAAAAGTTCGACATCCACTTCCCGGATCTGCTGGACATGATTCCTGATTCATTCATGTCTCGCCGTAACACCATCGTTGTTCCTGGGGGCAAGATGGGCTTTGCCATGGAAATCATCCTTGGCCCTATCATTGACAAAATGATGCACGAGCGCGGATAAACAAAGCTGCTATTTCCCTGCATAAACAACAACCCCCAGTGATCTTACTGGGGGTTGTTGTTGGTATAATACTCAAGTTCTTCGCCTTCCACTTTCAACTATGCCCTATAGCAATACTTGGACACCCTGACAAGCAATGTATTAAGCCTGTGATTTATTACGCAGGTTAAGCCATAAAAATCACAATAGAATCAGATATTACTCTGGATTTTTGACAAAATTTGCGTGGCACTCAAACCCGCCATTTCAAGCTGTTCGGCTTGGGTCCCCTGCTCGAGATAATCATCCGGCAGTCCAAACTGCATCAGGGGGGTATTGATGCCTTCTGCGTTCAAGTATTCTGCAATAGCTGAACCAGCTCCGCCCATGAGGGCATTTTCTTCGATGCTGACCAGTAGATCGTGACTGTTGGCTAACTCATGAATCAGCTCACCATCCAGGGGTTTTACAAAGCGCATGTTGGCGACAGTGGCGCCCAGTGCTTCAGCGATGACCATCCCCGTTGCCAGCATGGAGCCAAAACACAGCAGAGCTATTTTCTTGCCTTTACTACAGATTTCACCCTTTCCCCAAACGATGCGGTCAGCAGAATGTGGCAATTCTTCAGCACCTTTTCCACGAGGATAGCGCACCATGGCAGCACCCTTATGCTCCCATGCTGCCTGAAGCATTTGCTCACATTCGTATTCATCGGAAGGAGTAAGAATGGCTATATTGGGAATACAACGTGCATAGCTCAAGTCAAAAGCACCCGCATGGGTTGCACCATCAGCACCAACCAATCCGGCACGATCTACTGCCAAGGTGACATCCAGATTTTGCAAGGCGATATCATGGATGAGTTGATCATAGGCACGTTGCATGAAGGTGGAATAGATTGCCACTACAGGTTTCAGCCCATCACACGCCATTCCTGCGGCAAGGGTCAAGGCATGTTGCTCGGCAATACCCACATCGAAATAACGTTGAGGAAATTCTTTGGAAAACTGCACCAGACCGGAGCCTTCACACATGGCAGGAGTAATGGCAACCAAGCGTTCGTCGCCAGCCGCCTGCTCGCAGATCCAGTCAGAAAAAACCTGGGTATAGGTTCTGCCACCAGCACCACCAGCACCCGCCTGCTCTCCAGTATCAGGATCAAAGGGACCGACACCATGATAGACACATGGATCCCCTTCCGCTGGTGCAAACCCCCTGCCCTTTTGGGTGACGACATGAAGGAAACGCGGCCCTCGCATCTGTTTCATATTACGCAAGGTCTGAATCATCAGCGGCAGGTCATGTCCGTCAATGGGACCAATATAATTGAATCCCAGTTCTTCGAACAAGGTGCCGGGAATCAGCATGCCTTTCATATGCTCTTCCCAGCGATCCATGAGGTCACGCATCCCGGGCATCACGCCCAGTACATTTTTTCCGCCTTCACGCATCTTGTTGTAAAAGCGACTGGACAGCACTCTTGCAAGATAGTTACTCACTGCGCCAACCGGTCGGGATATGGACATGTCGTTGTCGTTGAGCACCACCATCAAATCCATATCTAGGGCACCGGCATGATTCAGTGCCTCAAATGCCATTCCGGCTGATAAGGCACCATCTCCAATCACCGCGATATGTTCGCGCTGTATGCCTTCGAGTTTGGCAGCAATCGCCATGCCTAAGGCTGCGCTGATGGAGGTGCTGGAATGCCCGGCGCCAAAAGCGTCATATTCTGATTCACTACACTTCAGAAATCCGGACAAGCCTCCCTTCTGGCGCAAGCTTGCCATGCGCTCGCGTCTGCCGGTGAGAATCTTATGCGGATACGCCTGATGGCCGACATCCCAGATAAGACGATCTCTGGGCGTGTCAAAAATATAATGCAAGGCAACGGTAAGCTCAACAACCCCCAGACCAGCTGCCAGATGTCCACCTGTACGCGACACACTTTCTACCAGAAACTGGCGCAATTCATCCGCCAGGGGAGCCAATTGCTCGACCTCCAGCAAGCGCAAATCTTCCGGTAGATCGATCTGATCTAACAATGAAGACATCGGACGCTCGTTACTGCTGGACATGGGGTAAAATAAGCCGTTTGCGGGTAATCCCTTATTCTACCAGCTTCGAGCCTATCCATGACTGAAAAACTATCCGCACGACAAGTAAGGAAAAGACGACAAGAACAGATACAGCGTGCCTACGAGAAAAACCGGCGACGCAATCTGCTCGCACAGCCCGGTTTTCACGATTTTGTTCTGGTTCTGGATCATCTCAAAGCTGGCTATAATGTACCCAAAATATTTCGTAGCGCAGAGGCATTTGGTGCCAGGGAGATACATTTGATCGACATTGGTGTATTCGATCCGTCTCCCGCCAAAGGCGCATTTCGCAAGGTTCCGGCAAAGTTTTACACTTCCTTTGAAGAAAGCCATGAACACTTGCAGCAGCAAGGATATGTGCTGTACGCCTTATCTCCTGACAGCTCCCGTTCATTGCTGGATACGAAGTTCCCGTCAAAGAGCGCCTTCATTTTTGGACACGAGGAAATTGGATTGAGTTTTTCCCCTGCAGATCATCCGAATATTGAATACCTGCACATTCCCCAGTTCGGGAAAACAGAAAGCCTCAATGTCAGCATTGCCGCCTCCATCGTCATGTATGAATTCACCCGTCAGAGACAGTCATGAGCATTATCCGCATCATTTGGCGTTTCCTGTTATTGCTTTTGCATATGGCAGCAGGTATCTGGCTGAGCCTGAAGGTCAAGTTCCAGACCCGGAATCACTCCCTTCCCGATCCCGCCCCTATTGCTCGCTGGTCAGCACGCTTACTACAGATCATGGGCATCAAATTGATCGCCCACGGGGCAGTACCCGAGAAGCCGGGGCTCATCGTTGCCAATCATATTTCCTGGGTTGATATCCCCGCAATCAATGCATTGACAGGGGCTGCTTTTCTTTCCAAAGACAGTATTCGCTACTGGCCGGTTGTTGGCTGGTTTGCCATTGCCTCAGGAACCGTATTCATCCGTCGGGGCAAGCACGAAGCTCAGCGTGTGTCTGCTGCCATCGGCGACAGACTGCAACAGCAACAAACCCTCGCCATCTTTCCCGAAGGGACAACTTCTGATGGCAGCAAAGTAAACCGTTTCTTTCCTCGCTTGTTGGGGGCTGCCATCGACACCCATAGCCCAGTCACCCCTGTCGCCCTGTGTTATCTCGTCGACAATGTATTGGACAAAAAAATCGCCTACACCAAGGGCAGAAGCTTCTTTCTCATCCTGTATTACATACTGGCACGCAAGAGCAGTGAGGTGCATGTGTTTTTCAACGATCCCATTCCTTCCAGTCAATGCGACCGTCGCAGCCTTGCGGATACTGCACGCCAGGCGATTCAGGCTTCCTTG
>CAYXOS010000072.1:0-13289 GCA_964467115.1 uncultured Sedimenticola sp. | reverse complement strand
GAGATCTACAAAGAGGTGTAGTGGATTCTGGCCTGCGCCAGAATGACGGTTTGAGAGCCTGCTGGGTTTCTCCATGGTCTGTTACCCCTGTGCAGGCTCTGTCATTCAGCCGTAGCCTGTCATCCCGGCGCAGGCCGGGATCCAGTATTTACATAAACATCGCCGGATCCTGCTGTCCCGCGCATTGATACTGAATAGGCTTGGGTGGCTCCTGATCGATGCGCAGGGCTGTCAATTCGCCACCCCAAAGACAGCCGGTATCCAGTGCCCAAGTGTTTTGTGTTACTTGGTAACCCAGGGTAGACCAGTGACCGAACAGAATGCGCTCGTTTCGGGTTTTGCGAAGTGGGTGAGAAAACCAGGGAATGTATTTTTTCTTTTGTCCCAGGGGAGAACCCTTCAATTTCAGTTTGAGCTTGCCTTTTCGGGTGACAAAGCGCAGACGGGTGAAGCAGTTGGTGATGAAGCGCAGTCGATCCATCCCTTCCAGGGCGGGATCCCAACGATTGGGCTTGTTGCCGTACATCTGATCAAAAAAGCTGAGGTAATCTTCTCCGCGCAATACTGCTTCGACTTCTTTGGCGCAGGCATGGGCGATGTCCAGATCCCATTGTGGCGGTAAGCCAGCATGGAGCATGGTGAAGCCCAATTGCGTATCTCTGTGCATGAGTGGGCGGTGGCGTAGCCAATGTATCAGCTCATCCCGATCGGGTGCTTTTAAAATCTGGTTCAGGTCGTCGCTGTTGTCCTTGAAGCGTTTGTTGCCGCTGGCAAGCGCCAGCAAATGCAGGTCATGATTGCCTAACACGGATATGGCGCTGCTTCCCAGAGAAGAAATATAGCGTAAGGTTTCCAGAGATTTTGGGCCACGGTTGACCAAGTCTCCCACAAACCATAACTGGTCACTGTTTGGGTCAAACTGGATCTTGTCCAATAGCGCCCGCAGTTCATCGAAGCAACCTTGAATGTCGCCAATGGCATAGATCGCCATAGTAATCAGTTGATGCTATTGGGCTTCTGCAGAGAGAAAACCGGGATGGTGGCGAGAAAGCGTTCGCCTTGATCATCAATCATTTCGTAATCTCCCTCCATTGCACCCACAGGTGTTTTGAGGATGGCGCCACTGCTGTATTGATAGTGTTCACCGGGTTGAATGTGAGGCTGTTGTCCAACCACGCCTTTTCCTTTTACCTCTTCCACATTGCCGTTGGCATCGGTGATAACCCAATGCCGGTTGAGTAGTTTTGCCGGTACGCTGCCATGGTTGCTGATGATAATGGTATAGGCGAATACATAGTGCTCTTTTTCCGGAGCAGATTGATCGGGAACGAAGGTGCTTTCAACCTCGACTTGGATTTGATGTTTTTGGGGTGTGTTCATGGGCGGCAGTATACCCTAGCTCAGGTGTTTGGTGCAGTGGTTGGATCTGCTTTTCAGGCAGATCCAACCTGCTATTTCAAGGGAAGCTCTGATTGGTTCTGGACATTTCTGGCGTGAGATGCGAGTTCATGACTCAGTCAGAGCTTCCCAAGGAGTCTTAGAGATTTTTCTTCAAGAACTCATCCATCATCTTATAGAGTTCCAGCTTGTTTTCCTCACGACGGAAACCGTGACCTTCTTTCTTCTTGATGAGCTTGATATAGGGCTTGCCGAGACTATCAAGTTTGGACATCAAGTCTTCTGCCTGCTGAATCTCTACGCGAGGATCGCGTCTGCCGTGAACGACAAATAGGGGGTCGTCGAGGTTATTCAGCAGATTGATGGGGGAAGTTTTCTTCATGCGCTCCGCGTCTTTAGGGTCATCCGGATTGCCAACGGCATTATGGAACCAAGCGGTGATTCCGCCCTCGCGATCATGCTTGGTATCCCATTCTTCCAGCATGTCCAGGTCCACTACGCCGACATAATTGATGCCGCATTTATACAGGTCAGGGGTCATGGTCAGTCCTGCCATGGTGGCGTATCCGCCATAGCTGGCACCATAGATACAGACGCGCTTGGGATCAGCGATACCTTCTTTAACGGCCCATTTGACCGCATCGCTGATATCATCCTGCATTTGCAATCCCCATTGTTTCCAGGCATCGACATGGAATTTATTGCCATAGCCGCCGGAGCCACGATAATTCATCTGCAATACCGCATAGCCACGATTGGCAAGGAACTGTACTTCGGGGTTCCAGCCCCAGTTGTCGCGCACGCCATAGGGGCCACCATGAGGATGAACGATCAGAGGAACTGCCTTGCCTTCCGAGTCTTTCGGACGGGTCAGGTAGCCATGAATCAATAAGCCATCACGCGCTTTGTAGCTGATGGGCTTCATTTCCACCATCTCTTCTGGTTTGATGCGATCTGCAATTTGCGCAAGGAAGGTGAGTTTTAGCTTGGGTTCGGTTTCCAATAGGTAATAGGTGCCCGGTGTACGGTCGCTGCTTGCTACCACTACGGCTGTTTTTTCATCGTCGGTGAGGCTGGAGATGATGTTCAGGGTGTTGGGGAGTGCATTGTTCAGGGCTTTTTGGATATCAGCAAACTTCTTGTCGCGCATTTCCTGGTGAGGCTTGTCTGTCACATAGGTAAAACCCAGGAGGCGATGGTCTTTGGGAGATAGCCTCAGTCCACTGACATCCACCTCATCATGGCCAAACAGCATTTCTTGTTTGTTGGTTTCAGGGTTGAGCTGATAGATGGCTGCTTTGTCCCTGCCTCTGGCAGAACTGATGTAGAGTTCTTTGTTGTCAGCGGTAAAGCCGGCATAGCCTATAGGTTCTTCTTTTAGCTTGGTGGTTGCCAATACTTTCCAGGGGGCATCTTCCGTTGCCCGGTAAAGGATCTCACTACGAGCATCTGATTTGTCCTCGTTCACGATCTGACGACTGGCGACACGAACTTTATAGTCCCAGTCCATGCCCCAACTGGTAATGTTACCCGGGTTGGAGGTCAGGCGTTTTTTCTTGCCGCTATAGATGTCCATACGATATAAATCAGGGAACTGGGCGCGGCGTTCGTTGCTGATGACGATTACATGTCGGTCATCTGTTTTCAAGCGATCGACCATGCGGGTATAGCGAGGAATCAACTGGATACCCTTTGATGCTTTGGTGAGAACGCGAGGTTTGCTTCCATCGATATTGACCGCATTCAGGGCAAAGGATTCGTTGCCATCCTCTTCAACCGAAAACAACAACCTGTTATTGCTCGCCCACTCATAGGAGCCGACATCTCGTTTGGTGAGGGATGTTACCGCTATGGGTTTGTTAGTGGCACGATCCACCACAACCAGATTTCGGCTGCTTCCCACAGGGGCGATGGCGGCTAAATGTTTACCATCAGGGGATAGGCTAACCTGTGAAAATTCATAGTTTTTAAAGAAATATTCAACGGGTAGCTCTTTCGAGACACTGGAAAGCGAAAAAAAGAGCAACAATAGTAATACTGGTAGTTTTAGTCTCATTTTTAATACATCCTCTGTTTTGTATATATTAATCAGGTAGTTACTGATTTCCTCTGGCTTTTTTTTAGATTTTATATCTCTTGGCGGGCGCAATTTCGCAATAAGTGTTGCAAATTTGTTGCAAAGGTGGAAAAAACCACTATAGAATGCGTTCATGCGAGTGTTATTTAGCCCGCTAAGGCCAGTGGAGGTCACAATAACAAACTCCACTGCTTTACACCAAATTCTCTAGGAGAAAATGTAATGTTCAACAAGCGAAAGACTTTGAGTGCAGCCATTCATCTGGCTTGCAGCGGCGTCATCGCATCAGGGATCATCCTGAGCGGAGTTGCAAGCGCAGAAGAAGCGGTTAAGCTTGAAAAAGAAGAGGTTACTGGTTCTCATATCAAACAGATTGATATTGAAGGCGCTAGTCCTGTTTCTGTAATTACGCGTGAAGACATCGAGCTGAGCGGTTTGCAATCGGTAGCTGACGTATTGCGTCAGACACCATACAACAGCTTTGGTTCATTCCGCGAAACTTCTGGCAACACCTTCCAGTCGCAATCATTGGTAGATCTGCGTGGTTTGGGTTCTTCTCGTACCTTGGTATTGATCAATGGTCGCCGTGCGCCGGCATCTCCAGTAACCGGTGGAACAGGTGTGGATTTGAACATCCTGCCTTTGGCCGCGGTTGAACGCATCGAAATTTTGAAAGATAGTGCTTCGGCAGTTTATGGTTCTGAAGCAATTGGTGGTGTAATCAACATCATCCTGCGCAAGGATTATGAAGGCGTGGAAGTAACTGCGACCATCGAACGTCCCAACAAAGCAGGGGCTGATGCAGAAGGCGGTAGTTTTGCTGCGGGTGGTTCTTATGGAAAAGGTAATTACATCTTTACCTTGGAGCAACGCAATAAGGATATTATCTATTCTCGTGATCGCCCTTGGTCCAAGACTGACTTTGGTGATGGACAAGATTATCTGACTACTTCCGGTATCAGTATCTTTGGTAATACCGTTTATCATGCCTTTACTGATGGTACTTTCGAAGTAAAAGGTCCTTGTGATCCCCCCGTGTACGCTGGTGTGTATGATTACTTCGGCGAAGACGTTTGTACCTATCCATACGCAAATGTTTCTGCGGAAACCAATGATCTCAAGCGTAGCAATGCATTCCTCTACCTTGACTACGAAGTAAACAACGACACTACCATCTATGCACAAAACCTGGTTTCCCGTACCCAGTCGTTCGGTCGATATGCGCCTGCGGTAGGTTTCATGTTTGTGGATGCGGATGCCCCAGGCAATCCTTATCCTGGCGAGCCGCTGTTCATGCTGCATCGTTTTGCCGCATTTGGTACTCGTGACGATACTGCTACCAACTGGCAGTGGGATACTACCCTGGGTGTAAAGGGTACTGCTTGGGATATCGATTATGATGTCTATGCACGTTATAACCTTTACGATTCCGATATTATTGGTCGAAACTACATTCTGGACAGCCAGGCGTCCCAGGAAGTACTGGAAGGCAACTACAACTTCCTTGATCCGTTCTCTCAAGACCCAAATCATCTGGCGGCCATGGAGCGTATGCGCCATGACACTTCCCGTGACGTGTCAAACAGCTATTTCAACGCGGGTGTTAACCTGACTGGCGAATTGCCTTTCGAACTCGCCGGTGGCGGTATCGGTTGGGCGGCAGGTTACGAGTATCGTGATGAAGATTACCAGGATATTTATGACGCAGAGCGTCGTGCTGGTAATGTTATCGGTAGTTCTGGTGGTTCTAGCCAGGGTGATCGTCAGCAATGGGCAACCTATGCTGAGTTCCTGTTCCCCGTAATGGACAACTTGGAAGTGAGTGCTGCACTGCGTTATGACAGCTATAGCGACTTTGGTAGCGAAACCTCCCCACAATTGAAAGTTCGTTGGCAGCCTATTGATTCTCTGGTGCTGCGTGCCAGCTGGAGTGAGGGTTTCCGTGCTCCTGCCATGATCGATTTGTATGCTGCTGGTGCCGAGGATCATCCTCAGGTCAAGGACTGGACTCAGTGTGACTTGAATGGTGTTCCAGCAGACCAGTGTCCTGTTCAACAGGTAACTGCGCTGGAAGGTGGTAACCCGGATCTGGAAGCTGAAACATCTGATTCCTGGAACCTGGGTGCAGTGTGGGAGCCTATCGATAGCTTGGTTCTCGAAGGTAACTTCTACAATGTTCAGTTGGATAATGTTGTAACAAGCATCAGCCCACAAACCTTGTTGAACTTCGAGCGTGATGGGATTCCTCTGCCTTCGGGTACCGGCATTACTCGTGATGCCAATGGAAATATCATCCTGTTACGTAGTGTTACCGCAAACGTAGCGACTCGTGAAGTAACCGGTTTTGATCTTAACGTCGGCTACACTTGGGACACAGGTTCCTGGGGTGAGGTCAAGCCTAGCCTGACATGGGCTCACATCAATGAGTATCTGTATCAAGGTACCCCAGATGCGGACACTGTTGATTTGATCGGTGATTGGGCACAGCCTCAGGATCGTGTTCAAGGTGTTGTTCGTTGGGATGTCCAAGACTTCACTGTTGGTTGGATCATGAACTGGACAGCAGGTATGGATGCGACGCCTAACAGCATCGATAGCTATACCCAGCATGATTTCACCTTCACCTATCATGCAGGTTGGGATGGCGATGTGACTCTGGGTATCCAGAACGCGTTTGACCAGGATCCCCCCATCGATACCGCTGTTGATGATGCAAGCAATTTCTATCCGCTGTATCCCATCGATGGCCGTGTATGGAGCTTGACCTACAAGCAGCGTTTCTAAGCGTAAACTTGTTGGTATAGAAACAGACCCCGAATGTCAATTTTCGGGGTCTGTTTTTTCTTACAAATTCATACAGAATTTTGCTTGTCATGTATTCAAGGTAAACGCATAATTGCCTCTTTACAGAATGCATCGTGCCAATTGTTATTGGCAATTCAAACATTTACTCGGGTGCTGTTATGGTACGAAATATGAAAGTCTTGTTGCTGGCATTGGCACTAGGCATGACTACTGCTACTTCCGTAGGAGTAGCTGGAAATCAACAAAAACTCAAATCCGCTGTCAGCGTACAGACATCGACAGAAAAAGCGGCGGCAGCATCCCAGAAGAAAATCGACAGCGTTGCGGATCAAACGGATCGCATGCTTACTGAATATAAACTCACCATGCGGCAGTATGACGCGCTCAAGGGCTATAACGATCAGGTTGCCCGCATTGTGAAAGCTCAGAACGAAGAACTGGCAACCATCGACCAGCAATTGCTGGAAATAGATACAACCAACCAAGGTGTCATCCCGCTCATGGGGCGTATGGTCGATACCTTGGAAAAGTTTATCGCCCTGGATGTGCCTTTCCTTCCAGAAGAACGCAGCAAGCGTCTTCAGGAATTGAAATTACTGCTGGATCGCGCCGATATTACAGTTTCAGAAAAATATCGCCGCATTATGGAAGCCTATCAGGTTGAAATGGAATACGGCAGAACCATAGAAGCTTATACGTCTGACTTGACCACCAACGGAAAAAAACGGGCCGTGGATTTCTTGCGTATTGGACGTATGACGTTGATGTACCAAACTCTGGATAAAAAAGAAACCGCGGTTTGGGATAACAAAAAACGCAGTTGGCAAATACTGGGCGAGGAATATCGCAAACCCACCATGCTGGGGCTGCGCATAGCACGTAAACAAGCGCCACCTGACCTCATCAAACTGCCTGTACCTGCGCCGGAGAAAGCCCAATGAAAAAACTGAGCATATCCTTGATCCTGGTGCTGACGGCACTGTTTGCGGCGACAGCCACTGTACAAGGGGCAAATCTGGACAGCTTGCTGAAGCAGGTCAAACAGGCGAAGGCAGAAGAAGCGCGCTTGAACAAACAGCGCGAAGCTGAATTCCTGAAAGACAAGAATCGTCAGGCCCAATTGTTGGCTGCAGCAAAAAAGAAATTGGCGGCAGAAAAAGCGCGTGGTGAGAGCCTCAAGCAGCAGTTCGATGATAATGAAAAGAACCTGGCTGAAGCCGAAGAAACCCTGGAGCGTCGTCAAGGCAATCTTGGAGAGTTGTTTGGCGTTGTGCGCCAAGTTGCGGGTGACGTAGCGGGTATTTTGGATTCCTCCCTGGTTTCTGCCCAGTACCCTGGACGAAGCAAAGCCCTGGTGAAAATGAGTAACGACAAAAAGTTACCATCGATTCCCGAACTGGAAGAACTGTGGTACGAAATGCAGCACGAGATGACTGAGTCCGGCAAGGTGGTTCGCTATCAAGATTCCGTGATCGCCGTTGATGGAACCGAGTCACAACAGGAAGTTGTCCGGGTTGGCGTATTCAATACCACCACAGACGGCAAATTTCTACGTTATTTGTTTGAAAAAGATCAGCTGATTATTCTGCCCAGACAGCCAGCCAGACGCTTTACTCAAATGGCGGCGAATCTGCAAAAAGCCACAGACGGCATCGTCCCCATGGCGGTTGATCCCTCGCGGGGATCGATTCTTAAGCTTCTGGTGCAAGCCCCCGACTTGAGAGAGCGCGTTGCCCAGGGTAAGGAAGTGGGCTATATCATTATCGGGCTTGCTGCATTCGGTTTTCTGCTGGCCTTGTATCGCATGATTTCCCTGGGTGTGACTGGAATGAAGGTTCGTTCCCAGCTCAAACACGCAGACAGCCCAAAGAAGAACAATCCGTTGGGACGTGTGCTGTTGTCCTGGTATGACAATAAGGACGCCGACCTGGAGACTTTGGAACGCAAGGTTGATGAAGCTGTGGTCAAGGAAGTGCCCAGGCTACAACGTGGCTTGTCCATTTTGAAAATACTGGCGGTTATTGCGCCTCTATTGGGTCTGCTGGGAACGGTTACCGGCATGATTCAGACCTTCCAGTCCATTACGCTGTTTGGTACGGGTGATCCCAAATTGATGGCGGGGGGTATCTCCCAGGCCTTGATTACAACAGTACTGGGATTGATGGCGGCTATTCCGCTGACATTCCTGCATGCGATTGTTGCCGCACGGAGTAAATCTTTGGTACAGGTACTTGAAGAACAAAGTGCGGGCATCATTGCTCGTCATGCGGAGAAGCTTCACAGCGGTAAGTGATGAATATCAAGTACGCATTAATTGGAGTACTGGAGAATATCCGCGATTTCATGGAGGCGGGTGGTCCCGTACTGTGGATTATCCTGGTAACAGCTTTCCTGATGTGGATTCTTATCATCGAGCGTTATTGGTTTATCCGCCTGACTTATCCAGGATTGGTGAAAGATGCTGTTGGACAGTGGAATGCACGCAACGATCATCATAGCTGGTATGCACACCGCATTCGCGAAGAGTTGATTTCGCGTATTTCAACGCAATTGCATCGTAGTCTTATTATGCTCAATACCCTGGTGGCTCTGTGTCCATTGATGGGGTTGTTGGGGACGGTATTTGGCATGGTGCAAGTGTTTGAAGTCATGGCCATCACGGGTAGCGGTAATGCGCGTTTGATGGCATCGGGTATATCCATGGCGACGATTCCCACCATGGCAGGCATGGTTGTGGCGCTGTCAGGTTTGTATTTCAGTGCCCGCCTAAAATTTCATGCAGATTATCTGACCCAGATTGCGGCGGACAACTTGCATATCTCTGACACCAAAGCGGTGAAAACAAAATGAGACGTAGATACTGTCAAGAAGATGATGAGGCAACGATTGATCTGACGCCACTGATGGATATTGTATTCATCATGCTGATTTTCTTCATTGTAACCACTTCCTTTATCAAAGAATCTGGCGTAGACGTAAACCGCCCCAGTGCAAACACCGCAGAGCGTAAAGAGCACGGCAATATTCTTATTGCCATTACCGCCAACGATGAAATCTGGATGGACAAGCGCCCCGTTGATATTCGTGCAGTGCGAGCCAACGTCGAGCGCCTCAAGGCAGAAAGCCCCGAGGCGTCGGTGGTAATTCAAGCCGATAAAGATTCCAAAAATGGACTGTTAGTGCAGGTTATGGATCAGGTGCATTTGGCGGGCATCATGAATGTTTCCATCGCGGCGGTGAAGGACTAACATGCTACTGCGTCTGCCTTTTGCCATTATTCTGGCTGCGCTGGTGTCTCTGGCGTTATTTTTTGCCATGCACTTCATGATCAGTCAGGGCAAGGGCGATATCAACAAGAACAAAGATTACTCCGTAGTGGATTTTGTTCGTCTCAAGCGCGACTCCGAAACCCGAATCAAAAAACGTGTTATCCCCAAAAAACCACCGCTTCCCAAAGAGCCGCCACCGCCGCCTGAATTAAACGTTGCTCAGGATGACAGTGTTGCCATGCCGAACCTGCAAATGGATATGCCTCGCTTGTCCACATCGGGTGTATCTGGTGGGCCTTTCATTGGTGGTGTAGGACGGGGCACAGGCGTTGCTCAAGGGGACGGTGATCTGATACCCCTGGTCAAAATTGCGCCACGTTACCCACGCAAGGCTGCTCTGGCAGGCAAGGAAGGCTGGGTTAAAGTGGCATTTACCGTCACGGAGCTGGGTACAGTTACAGCGGTCAAGGTGATCGACTCCAAACCCAGACGTCTGTTCGACCGGGCAGCAAAAAAGGCGATTCTGAAATGGAAATTCAAACCCCGTGTTGTAGATGGCAAACCTGTTCCCCGTAACGCCGTGCAGATCATTGAATTCAAGCTTGAGAAGGAATGAATATGAAACACATTTTTAGCATGTTGTTTCTATTGCTGCTATTGGTGGGGTCGCAGTCCTATGCGGCAACCTTGAGTGAGCGCACCTACAAACGCCTGACTGCAGTGCATGAATTGATGGGGGAGAACAAGTATAAAGAGGCGTTGAAGCGCCTTGATGAATTGTTGCCCAGAGTGCGCAAACACAAATATGAATACGCCACCATCATGCAAACCTATGGTTTTGCCTATGCTGCACAGGACAAGTATAAAAAAGCCATAAACGCCTTTCGCGAAGCACTGAAAACCGAAGCCCTGCCAGATCAAGTACAGAAGAGCATGCGCTACAATCTGGCACAATTGTATGCGGCGGCATCTGATTGGAGAAATGCCGCCAAAGCGTACGAACAATGGTTGCTGACAGCGGAAAAACCGTCAGCAGACAGCTATGCTTTTGGTGCTACCGTCTATGCGCAATTAAAGCAGTACAGTAAGGCAATTCCAAAAATCAAAAAAGCCATTTCCTTAACTCAAAAGCCGCGTGAAAACTGGTATCAGCTGTTGTTGTCTATGCTCTATCAGAAAAAGCAATATGCAGAAGCTTCCCATGTTCTGGAATCCATGGTTGCGTTCTGGCCAGATAAAAAACAGTATTGGAAGCAATTATCCGGTGTGTATTTCACCCTGAAAAAAAATCGCAAATCCCTTGCCGTGTTGGAACTGGCACGCAAGCAGGGTTTCCTTGAAACGGAAAGGGATTTAATGAATCTGATCAATATGTATCTGTTGCAGGGCATTCCCTACAAAGCCGCGAAATTGATGGAAAGCGAGATCCAGGCAGGACGCATCAAGGGCACGGGCAAAAACCTGCAAAAGCTGGGTGAAGCCTGGATGAGGGCGAGAGAAACAGACCAGGCGCTTAAACAATTACAGGCGGCAGCCCAGGCGCAGAAAAAAGGAATTCTATATTTGCGTTTGGCACAGTTATATACAGATAAAGAAAATTGGTCGAAAGTCGTCGAATTGTCGAACAAGGCGTTGTCAGCTGGGGGGCTGAAACACCCTGGGGATGCTTACATGCTCAGAGGCATGGCGCAATATGAGTCAGGGAAGAAAAAGAGTGCCATTGCCAGTTTCAGCAAGGCACTGAAATACGCCAAATCAAAACATCAGGCAGCTCAGTGGATAAAGCATATTCAAACTGAAGGTGCATGACGTCCTTAAACCATTCCTGTGTTAGTGATCACTTATCACTATGGCGATTTTTCCCTGGGTGTGACCGTTCTCGATCGCCCCATGGGCTTCTGCTACAGCACTCAGAGGGAAAGTCTGGCTAACCTTCACCTGCAATTTTCCTTCACTCATCCATTCCCCGCACAAGCGTAATATTTTTCCTTGCTGTGCCAGGGCATAAGAAAGATCTTTCAGCGCCGGGGTAAGCATCAAGGTGAAGGCGATGGTCAGGTTCTTGTTCCGTGCTTCCGAACTCACCAAGGCATCACCGGGATCAAGAATCGTGACCAGGGTGCCATACTCAGCGCAGACCGACAGTGACTGACGAAAAACATCGCCCCCTACGGTATCCAAGACCAGGTCTACACCTCTTTCCTGGGTCAAATTAGCGATTTCCTCCTCCACGCTTTGGGTCTTGTAATTAATTACTTCATCGGCGCCAATAGCGCGAGCGAAATTGGCTTTTTGTTCGTTGCTGACGGTGGTGACTACCCTGGCACCTCTGATTTTTGCCAGTTGTATGGCAATATGCCCCACGCCCCCTGCTCCGCCATGAATGAGCACGGTCTGTCCTGATTGCAGTTTTCCCCGGTCATAAAGTGCTTCCCAGGCGGTGATCAGCACCAGGGGAGCGGCTGCTGCCTGGGTCAAAGGGATTTTTGCCGGACTGAATTCAGCACGATGTTCATCAAGAACGCTGGACTCGGCATAATTACCCGGTTCCCGACCCAGACCGCCATGGCAGAACCAAACCTGGTCTCCCGGTTGGAAACGGGTCACTGCCTCCCCAACCTGAGTGACAATCCCTGCGCCATCACAACCCAGAATTGCTGGCGGTTTCTCGCCGTAAAACAGCCCTTTCTGTCGAATCTTTGTATCGATGGGATTGATGCCAGCAGCGGCAATCTGTACTTTGATTTGGTTGGGTTTGACTATTTCAGGCTCGGGAATATCGACTAATCTAAGGTTACTGATGTCGCCGATACCGATCATTTGTACTGCTTTCATAGGATGCCTCTTACCATGCTGTTCAATAACTGCTATCTTCGCGCCATGAAATCTTCTACGCAAGCCATTGTTGATCTATGGTTAGAACTCAGTTCCTGAAATTTGGAAGTGTTTTGAGTGACTGCAATGAGCGCCCGCATTGCTGATGGCAGGTTGGCACATGGAAGGAAGATTTTGCTGGCGGTATCCCTATCAGGGAGGTCGGGAATCTGTAACGCATTTATTGGAAAACCCTTGATCTACGCTGGATGGCGAATAAACATTTTTTGTGCGTGCCCGTAAATGAATATGACTACTGACTGATGAGAGGAATTTTATGACTATTGAACAACAACTCCATGCACGTAGTGACAACAAGTGCGAACTTTGCTCCTCCACGGAAGACCTGAGTCCGTACACTTTGCCTCCCAAGAATGGTGACAATGCAGATGAATGTGTGCTGCTATGTCGTGTCTGCCATGATCAAATAGAGGGTAAGACCGAGATGGATGTACACCATTGGCGTTGTCTGAATGACAGTATGTGGAGCCAGGTTCCAGCGGTACAGGTTATGGCTTGGCGTTTGCTGACCAAGCTGAGTAGTGAGGGCTGGCCGCAGGATTTGTTGGATATGCTGTACCTGGATGATGAGACTTTATCTTGGGCAAAATTGGGAATGGAAGATGGTGAAGAAGACGAAGCACTAAAGCACCTGGATTCCAATGGTACTGAATTGACAGCGGGTGATACAGTTGTGTTGATCAAAGACCTGAATGTAAAAGGCGCAGGCTTCACCGCCAAACGGGGCACAGCGGTACGGGGTATATCCCTGGTAGCAGACAATCCTGAGCATATCGAAGGCAGGGTGAATGGTCAGCAAATAGTGATTCTGACCAAATTCGTAAAGAAATCTGGCTGAAGGAAGC
>CAYXOS010000071.1:0-13290 GCA_964467115.1 uncultured Sedimenticola sp. | reverse complement strand
CACGACATCTTGCGGCGCAAAATCGTTCATTTCTGTGTTGCAAACCTTCGCAATAGCTGGCTATTACGTGCGGTTTGCGCCTTGAACTGAACGATTTTTCACCACAACCTGCTCGCACCAGAATCAATCAGAGCTTCCCTAATATTCATAACTTCTATGACTGGGGTCAATATCCCTGAATGAAGGAAACAGGGGATATCTGTTATGCTGTGAGACAGAAACCACTGGCTGATGTTTTGTTATGCCCACCATACCCCAATCCCCTCCCGAAAACCTGGAATCCGACTGGAAACTTCTGCAGGATCATGCCTCCCAGATCAAAAGTCGGCATCTACGTGAATTGTTTGACGCTGATCCCGACCGATTTCAACGTTTTTCCCTGGAATTTGGCGAACTGTTTCTGGATTATTCCAAGAATCTCATCGACGATCATTGCCTCGAACGACTATTCAATCTTGCCCAATCCGCTGCACTAAAGACCTGGATCGCCCGCATGTTCAATGGCGATAGAATCAACAACACGGAAAACCGTGCAGTTCTGCACACGGCACTACGAAACCAGTCAAACACCCCGGTTCTGGTAGACGGCAAAGACGTGATGCCGGAAGTGAACCGGGTATTGGGGCAAATGGATAGCTTTTGCCACCGAGTACGGGAAGGCGAATGGAAAGGTTATAACGGAAAAGCGATTACTGACATCGTCAACATTGGCATCGGTGGTTCAGACCTGGGACCTCACATGGTTGCCACCGCCTTGCGCCCATATTGGAAAGCAGGTTTGAACGCTCATTTCGTCTCCAATGTCGATGGTACTGACATCAACGAAACCCTGGCGAAACTCTCTCCGGAAACCACCCTTTTCATCATTGCCTCAAAAACCTTTACGACCCGCGAAACCATGACCAATGCCCATAGCGCCAGACAATGGTTTCTTAAAGGCAGTGGCAATGAACACAGCAATATCCGCCATCACTTCGTGGCTGTTTCCACCAATAGCGACGCTGTTCAGGCATTCGGCATCGATCACGAAAACATGTTCGAGTTCTGGGACTGGGTCGGTGGACGCTATTCCCTCTGGTCTGCCATTGGCTTACCCATTGCCCTGGTTGTCGGCATGGACAATTTCAGAGAATTACTGGCTGGCGCACACGAGATGGATCAGCACTTCGCCAGCGCTGAATTCTCTGGCAACATGCCGGTTATCCTGGGGCTGCTTGGCGTCTGGTACCGCAACTTCATTGGCGCCAGTAACCACGCCGTCCTGCCTTATGATCATTCCCTGCGATTACTGCCTGCATATTTGCAACAGGCCGACATGGAAAGTAACGGCAAGCGTGTCACTCGAAACGGTGAGGTCGTTGCTTATGACACGGGGCCTGTCATCTGGGGACAGCCTGGAACCAACGGCCAACACGCTTTCTTTCAGCTGATTCATCAGGGAACAGAACTGATACCTGCCGATTTTATTCTTCCAGTACGCAGCCATCACCCCATAAGTGAACACCACGAGATTCTTTCCGCCAATTGTATTGCGCAAACAGAAGCCCTGATGCGAGGAAAAACCGAGACCGAAGTCCGGCAGGAATTACAGGCATCAGGCATGGATGAAGCGCAAATCAACGAACTGGCGGCACACAAGGTATTCCCGGGAAACAAACCTACCAATACCCTGCTCATACGCCAGCTTACACCGTTCAATCTGGGAAAGCTGATTGCCCTGTATGAGCACAAGATATTCGTGGAAAGCATCATCTGGAATATCAACGCCTTCGACCAATGGGGCGTAGAATTGGGTAAGGAACTGGCGACGGTGATCGAGAATGAACTGGATAGCGCATTGCCATGTACCGACCATGACAGCTCTACCAATGGGTTAGTCAATTATTTGAAAAATCGTTAAATTTATCATCGATTCAACAGCAGCAGCGAGTGATACCATGACCTACAGCGAACAGGAAAAAGCACAAGCCAAGCTCTATCAGTATTACACCCAAACCAAAAACGCCACAGAAGTCACCCGTAACACCCTGGTGCTGATTCTCGCAGGTGGGCAGGGTTCACGCTTGAAAGGATTAACCAAATGGCGCGCCAAACCTGCTGTGCCATTCGGGGGGAAATATCGCATCATCGATTTTGCCCTGTCCAACTGCATCAACTCCGGTCTGCGTCGTATTGGTATACTGACTCAATACAAATCCCACTCCCTGATCCGCCACCTGCAACGTGCCTGGAGTTTTCTACGCGCTGAAATTGGCGAGTTCGTGGAAATACTGCCCGCACAGCAACGCATGTCCAAAGATTGGTACCAGGGAACTGCCGATGCCCTGTTCCAGAATATCGACATCATGCATCGGCATGCCCCCGATTACGTCATGGTATTGGGCGGTGACCATATCTACACCATGGACTATTCCAAAATGCTCATGGTACATGTGCGATCTGAAGCCGATCTGACCATTGGCTGTCTGGAAGTTCCCAAGGAAGAAGCCACCGAATTTGGTGTCATGTCGGTGGATACAGAACTTCGCATTACCCATTTCACCGAAAAACCTGATGACCCGGAAACCATACCGGGCAGACCCGATATGTCTCTGGCATCCATGGGAATCTATGTTTTTTCTACCAGCTTTCTTTACAATGCACTGATTCTCGATGCCGAAGATGAAGATTCTGATCATGATTTTGGCAAGAACATCATTCCCAGAGCCATCGAAGCTGCGAAAACCATTGCCTTCCCCTTCAGAGATGACAATGGCGAGCAAGCCTACTGGCGGGATGTCGGTACGGTCGATTCCTACTGGGAAGCCAACATGGAGCTTTGCGCTGTGGAGCCAGAACTCAATCTATATGACCGTGGCTGGCCCATCTGGACATATCAGACCCAGCATCCACCGGCAAAATTCATCTTCGATGACGAAGGTAGACGTGGTGAAGCCATTGATTCCCTGATATCCGGTGGCTGCATTATTTCCGGTGCCCGCATCAAACGCTCAGTGATCTTTTTTGCCACACGAATAGAAAGCCATACCAGCATCAAAGACAGCGTCATTCTCCCCAAAGTCAGCATCGGCAAAAACTGCCGCATCCAAAATGCCATTATTGACAAGGGTACTTTTATTGCTGATGGCACCATTATTGGCGAAAATCCCGAAGAAGATGCCAAGCGTTTCCACATCACCCCCAAAGGTGTGATTCTGGTTACCCCGGAAATGCTTGGGCAAAATCTGTTTATCACCACCGCCGAGGAAAAATGAACAATAAACTGAATCTGGTTATTTGCTGGCACATGCATCAGCCTTACTATAAAGAAGGGCTGAACGGTAGCTATCAACTACCCTGGGTATACCTGCATGCCATCAAGGATTACGATGACATGGCAGCACATTTGGAAAATCATCCCGGCATGAAAGCCGTGATCAATTTTGCGCCTGTGTTGTTGGAGCAGTTGGATGACTATGCCACACAGATTCAAGCATTTCTGAATGATGGAAAGCCCATGCCTGATCCCCTGCTGAACTTGCTTGGGGGCGCTTCCAGTATTCCAGATGGTCTTACCGAACGCCGGGAATTGATTCAAACCTGCCGCCGCGCCCATGCACCGCGCATGATCACCCCCTATCCGCACTTCAGTGCTTTATTGGAACAATTTCCAAGCTCAGAAAAAGATGCCGGACAGGAAATGCTCCTTTCCTACCTCGATGAACAGTATTTCATCGACCTGCTCATGTGGTATCACCTGGCATGGTGTAGCCATCGACTGAAACAAACCCCGGAAATTCGCTATCTGATAGAAAAAGCAAGACGATTCACCAAGGAAGATCGGCTTATTCTGTTGCAGGTCATGCAAAAAACCCTGGCGAGCATTATTCCACGCTATCGTTCATTGGCAGAAAAGGGACAAATCGAAATCTCCATGACGCCCTGGGGGCATCCCATCATCCCCCTGCTGAACGATTTCAACAACATGATAGAAACCCAGCCAGATGCACCCATGCCTGAACACGCTCATTACCCTGGGGGAGAAGATCGATCACGCTGGCATTTGCAACACGGGCTGAAACAATTCGAAAAATATTTTGGCTTCAAACCACAAGGGGTGTGGTTGTCCGAGGGCGGTGTCAGTGATGATGCAGTGAGCCTGCTCGACGAACTGAATATTCAATGGACAGCATCCGGTGAGGCCGTATGGCATCACAGTTGCGTGACCTCCGCCTGCAATCCTGACGAAATGGCATGTCGCAAAGCCCTCTTCATTCCCTATCAACTGCCCGAGAAAAAACCCCTGCTCTATTTTCGTGATGACGGTTTGTCTGATTTGATCGGGTTTGAATACAGCAAATGGCACGCCGATGACGCTGTGGCAGATTTCATGGGACACTTGGAACGTATCGCCGACTCATTGGGCGAAACAGCCAATGAACATGTGGTTTCCGTTATTCTCGATGGTGAAAATGCCTGGGAATACTATCCTAACAACGGTCACTATTTTTTGGACGCCTTGTATCAAACCATCAGCAACAGCGACCGCGTTCAAAGCACCACTTTCTCCCAGGCAAGCACTAAGGTACGCACCGACTCCCTCTCGCATCTGGTATCCGGAAGCTGGGTATACGGCAGTTTCTCTACCTGGATAGGTAGTGCCGACAAGAACCATGCCTGGGATTTGCTCGCCGATGCAAAAACGGCTTTTGACAACAATATTGGCAAGCTCAGCCAGGAAGATGCTGAAAAGGCCTCCCTGATCATGGCTATCTGTGAGGGATCCGACTGGTTCTGGTGGTTCGGTGACTACAACCCTTCAGACAGCGTAAACGACTTCGACCGTCTGTTCCGCATTCAACTAAAAACCCTCTATTGCCAACTGGGTATTACACCACCCGCCTATCTGGACACCCCAATTTCCAGCGGCGGTGGACAAATGGAAAATGCGGGAACCATGAGGCGTAATTGAGCATGAGCTTCGATTTCCAACAACGGCGGGCTGGTGTGCTGTTGCATCCAACCTCATTGCCTTGTGGCACCCTGGATGATTTGGAACCCTGGTTGGATTTCATGTCCGACAGTGGCTTGTCCGTATGGCAGATGCTTCCCCTGGGCGTTCCCCAGGCTGATCGTTCTCCCTACCAATGTCTATCGGCATTTGCCGCCAACCCAGCACTACTGAACACTATTCCAGCATTGGATGCTGATGCGGCTGGGTATAGGGAATTTTGCCAGCAGGAATCGTTCTGGTTAAACGACTATGCCTTGTTCATCAGCATCAAAGCCCAACAACAGCAAGCCCCCTGGTATGACTGGCCAAAATCCCTGAAGCACCGGGATAAAGATATGCTGCAAAAATTTTCCCATGAGTACGAACCCCAGATCGAACAAATAAAATGGGAACAATTTCAGCTGCACCAGCATTGGCAGCAACTTCGTCAATCAGCAACAAGCCGCAATATTCAGTTGTTCGGCGACATGCCCATCTTCGTCGCTCATGACAGCGCCGATGTCTGGGCCTGTCCACAGCGTTTTACGCTGGATGAACACGGTCAGCCAACCTGGGTCACTGGGGTACCGCCAGATTATTTTTCAGAAACCGGGCAGCGTTGGGGCAATCCCCATTACGATTGGGATTACCATCTACAGGAAAACTTTTCCTGGTGGCTTTCCAGACTGAATCACCATTTCCGTTGGTTCGACTTGGTGCGTATCGACCATTTTCGGGGTCTGCAAGCCGTGTGGATGATTGATGCCAAAGAAGAGACTGCCGTCAATGGCTACTGGCAAAAAGTACCCGGCGATGCTTTGCTCGCATCCCTGCAACAGCATATCAACCCATTGCCATTGGTCGCTGAAGACCTGGGTACCATAACCCCTGAGGTATTGGCACTCAAACACAAGTACCGGCTTCCTGGTATGGCTGTGCTGCAATTTGCCTTCGATGCTTTCGAAGACAACCCACACAAGCCTGCCAATATCACCGCCGATTGTGTTGCTTATACCGGCACCCATGACAATGACACCACTCTGGGCTGGTATCAGTCACTACCGGCAGATACTCAAGCTTATGTACGCAAGTTACTGCAGATGCAGACTGATGAAGACCCGGTGGATAAAATGATTGAAACAGTTATGCAATCCAGGGCAAATCTTGCTGTTATTCCCATGCAAGATTTTCTCAAACTGGGCAGCGAGGCACGTATGAATACCCCCGGTGTTGCCCAAGGCAACTGGCGCTGGAAATTTCAATGGGATCAACTATCCCAAAACAACCTCGCCCACGGCATCCTCACTCAAATCAACAGCAGTCACAGGAAACTACCCTCATGACACCTCTGGAAAGACTGCAACAAGGTCAACATCACGACCCCTTCGACTATCTGGGCTGTCATCCATCAAACAACAGCTGGATTGTACGCGCATTCATGCCCAGCGCCGAACAGGTGGAACTTGTCGGTATTGGAAAAATGAACCGGGTCGAAGGCTCCGACCTGTTTGTCATACGACTCACACAAACCCAACATCAAAAGCTTCCACAGCATTACAGCCTGCGCTGGCAGGAAAAACATGATGCAAGCTGGCATGAGGCGGTTTCTCCCTACAGCTTTGCCCCCCAACTGAAGGACTGGGACCTGCATCTGTTCAACGAAGGAAAACATCAGCATGCCTGGCGTTTTCTCGGCGCGCAAACAACAGAAATCGATGGCGTAAACGGCTGTCTATTTGCGGTCTGGGCTCCTCATGTACAACGTATTAGCGTCATCGGTGATTTCAATGGCTGGAATGGCTTGCGTCATCCCATGCGCAACCGAGGGCATTCTGGTGTATGGGAATTGTTCGTTCCCGGTTTACACCCCGGCGACAGCTACAAATACGAAATTCTCAGCCATCATGGTGATTTACTGACCAAAACAGATCCATACGCCCAGCGTATGGCAATGCGTCCCGATACCACATCGCTTATCAATGGCAGCATTGACTATGAGTGGCAGGATCAAGGCTGGATAGAACATCGCCAACACTGGGACTGGCAACAACAGCCTGTTGCCATCTATGAAATGCATCCCGGCTCCTGGCAAATTGCTGAAGATGGCGGTTTCCTCAACTGGCAGGCATTGGCTGAACAACTCATACCCTATGTAAAAAACCTGGGATACACCCATATCGAACTATTGCCCATCATGGAACATCCCCTGGATGAATCCTGGGGCTATCAGGTATCTGGCTATTTTGCCCCCAGTGCGCGCTTTGGCAGCCCGGATGACCTGCGGCACTTTATCGATACCTGTCATAAAAATGACATTGGCGTGCTACTGGATTGGGTTCCCGCCCACTTCCCGAAAGATGACTTTGCCCTGGCACGGTTTACCGGTGAACCATTGTACGAACATGCCGATCCAAAAAAGGGCGAGCATCGAGACTGGGGAACCCTGATCTTCGATTTCGGACGCAACGAAGTAAGAAACTTCCTGGTTGCCAACGCCCTCTACTGGATTGAAGAATTTCATATCGATGGTCTACGCGTTGATGCCGTGGCATCCATGCTCTATCTCGATTATTCCCGCGAGGATGGTGACTGGACACCCAATGAATTTGGTGGACGTGAGCATCTGGAAGCCATCAGCTTTCTCAAGGAAATGAATGAAGTTGTTCATAGCAATTTCCCCGGCGTTATTACCATTGCTGAAGAATCTACCGCCTGGCCACTGGTCTCACGTCCGCCATATATGGGTGGGCTCGGTTTCTCCATGAAATGGAACATGGGCTGGATGCATGACACTTTGTCGTATATGGAAACAGACCCCGTCTACCGCAAATACCATCACGACAAGCTGACCTTTAGCCAGCTCTATCTGTGGAGTGAAAATTTTGTTCTGCCATTTTCCCATGATGAAGTGGTGCATCTGAAAAAAAGCATGCTGGATAAAATGCCGGGAGACAACTGGCAACGTTTCGCCAACCTGCGTCTGCTATACGCTTACCAGTACGCTCACCCCGGGAAAAAACTGTTGTTCATGGGCAGTGAATTTGGGCAATGGTCAGAATGGGATGCCAAATCTTCCCTGCAATGGGCGCTGATGGATTTACCCGAACACCAAGGTATCCATAAACTGCTGACCGACCTCAATCAGGTATATCGACAGGAAGCAGCCTTGTACGAAACTGATTTTTCCAGTGACGGTTTCCAGTGGATAGACTGCCATGATTCTGAGCAATCCGTACTCAGCTTCATTCGGCGCAGCAAAAGCAATCCAGACGATATACTGTTGTGCATATTCAACTTCACGCCTGTTCCCAGGCTCGGATACCGTATTGGCACACCACCTGCGTCCCACTATGTTGAAAACCTAAACAGTGATTCCAGTTGGTACGGCGGAAGTAATACGGGTAACGCTGGAAAAATCGACGTTCAGAACACCGCCTGGATGGGCTTCGAACATTCTATAGAACTCACCCTGCCACCTCTGGCAGCATTGATACTGAAATCTGTCCCATGAATATTCTGTTTGCCGCAAGTGAAGCCTATCCTCTGGTAAAAACTGGGGGGCTGGGTGATGTTATCCACGCCCTGCCCCGTTCTCTGCATCAGCAAGGCATGGATGTTCGCGTCATACTTCCCGCCTACCGCCTGTTGCTGGAACAAATCAATAGCTTGCGCATTGCTGGCTGGATGCAGGTGCAAGGTGCCAACCATATCCACAATGTACGCATTCTGGAAACCAGCGATAACCACCTGGGTGTCCCCTTATTGTTGGTCGATGCCCCAAATTTGTTCGACCGCCCCGGCAGCCCGTATCTTCACCCGGAAGGTTACAACTGGCATGACAACGCCGAGCGTTTCACCGTATTTTCCCGAGCCGTTGCTCAGTTATCATCTTCCGCCGACATGCTGGAGTGGAAACCGGATGTGGTTCATGCCCATGATTGGCAGACAGGTCTGCTACCCGCTTTCTTGAAACTGATTCCAGATGCACCAGCCAGTGTCTATACCATTCACAACCTGTCCTACAGCGGTATTTTTTCTCACGAAGAATTCACCCAACTGCAACTTCCCCGTGAATGGTGGTCTGCAGAAGCCATGGAATTCTTTGGCAACTTCTCGATGCTGAAAAGCGGCATTGTTTTCTCTGACAAGGTCACCACTGTCAGTCCAACCTATGCACAAGAAATCCAAACACCGGGGTTTGGTTACGGATTTGATGGTGTTTTGCGTGCGCACAGTCAGAAGCTACATGGCATATTGAACGGTATCGATCAGGATATCTGGAACCCCGCTACCGATACCTACCTCACAGATAATTATTCACTCAAACATCGTTATCTGGCGGGGAAACGCAACAACAAACAAGCTTTACTGGAACAATTGGGCGTTGTAAGCGATGAACAGGCTGTGGACACACCACTGCTGGGCTTTATCGGCAGGCTGGTGGAACAAAAAGGCGTTGATCTGTTGCTACAGACCATTCCCAGAATACTGGATAACCATGATGCCCGTTTCGTTATCTTGGGATCTGGTGAAAAACATTTCGAGGCTGCCCTGCGTGAACTGGCAGCCCTGTACCCACAACGCCTGTTGCTGACATTGGGCTATTCTGAAGAACTTGCACACCGCATTGAAGCAGGCGCGGACATATTTCTCATGCCATCACGTTTTGAACCCTGCGGTTTGAACCAGATGTACAGTTTACGTTATGGCACACCTCCGCTGGTACATCATGTGGGAGGACTTGCCGACACCGTGGTTGATGCCTCACCCGAAAACATCAGCCAACAACGCGCTACTGGATTTGTTTTCCATGAACCCAGTGTGGATGCCATGTTCAACAGTATGGAAAAAGCACTGAATATCTACAAACACCCAGGAAACTGGCACAAACTTGTTCGCACTGCCATGGCACAGGATTTTGGCTGGACAAAAAGCGCAAATGATTACATCCAGCTATATCAGGAAATCAGCACCGCGAGATAAAAAAAGGGGCTGACCCATTCATGACTGGATCAGCCCCCTTCCTTCGATATCGCTCATCAGATTGCCATGTAAGTCCAACCCTTCTGCAACCTGTCCACGACAAAGCTGACCGCAGAAGGCGCCACTTCAGCTTCCTGCACCAGTTGCACGGGTTGTCCCTTCTTCTTCAAATTGAACAAGGTGTTGTTACAAGCAACAAAATGCAGTGACGCATAACGCTCTTTGAGGGCGCTGATATCGACAGCCACCGGGCTGGTCGCAGTTCGCAACAAATCCACCCCACCGGCACTGGTCACCACATATACTTCTGTACCATTCTGCTCATAGCGTTTCAATAAACTTTCAGCAGTTTTTAGTGCCTTCTTAAATTTGCCAGGATCAGAATCGCCGATATATAAAACTACTTTCATCGCATCAGCATTCACATCTGCCAGACGAAAGCCAGATCCCTCATTTTCTGCTTCAGGCGATAATACCCAACCGCCAACAAATCCGGAAAATATCAGCACCAATACAGCGGCAGCTCTGGAAAGTATGGAGCGCATTCGAGATGAAGCAGGTTCTGCCATTTCTTCTAGTGGATAGGCATATTGCATCAAATCCTTGACGCGACGAATATCACACAGCTCATTGCGCAAATCTTCTTCGTGATCCAGTTGTCCCAGCAACACTTCGCGTTCTTCATTGCTCAACTCGTTGTCAGCAAGGGAATTTAACTGTTCGCTCCTTGTTCTTTGTTTAAACTTGTTCATTTTACTCGTCTCAAAACAGTTTCTTGTCGGGTCATAGGGGCTTGCAAATGCAACAACTCCCCACGCAAAGTTTTTCTGGCCCGATTCAAGCGGCTCATCACCGTGCCAATGGGAATGTCCAAAATCTGGGCGACTTCTGCATATCGAAACTCCTCCAGATCTACCAAAGTCACGACTTCTCTTTGACCAAGGGGAAGTTTACTCACTGCCTGACGTACTCGCGCTGCCAACTGTTGCTGCTCCAGTTTTCCTTCAGGACCACCACCAACCTCTATGGGGGTGGGTGCCTCATCGAGATCTGCGGTGGGCTTTGCCCGGCGCAAATACTCCATCCAGCAATTATGAAGAATCCGAAACATCCAGGCATTCGACTTTTGCCTGTCTTTCAGTTGGTGGCGATTCTGCCACGCCTTCACCATGCAGTCCTGTACTAAATCATCAGCAAGCATACGATCGCCACACCAGGACATAGCTAACCTATAAAGTTTATTCCGCTCGCCCCTTAATTGTTTTTTTAGGCTCAGCGGGAAGCAAAAATCAATCATATAACACTCCTCCGTTTTAAGAAGATGCCTTAAGCCAGAAAATTATTCCATTTATTTTTAAAAAATATTTTTTTGCTATTTTCCGGAATAAATTCAGCACCATGTTCGTCTTTCCGACACAACCAACACAAACTCAGGAGAGAACAAGTGAAAACAAAAGTTTCCATGTGGAGGATCTTCACTCTCACGGCAATACTGTTGTTCAGCATGAGTGCTTTTGCTGACTCAGCAGAAGACGCCAAACCATTTGCCGAAAAGCATGTGGTGTTACAAATCAGCGATCCCAACCCATTCAAACAAACCTTGGTACTCAACGTTGCCAATAACCTGATCAAGCACTATGGCCAGGACAAAATCGATGTGGAAATCGTTGCCTTTGGACCCGGCCTGAGACTATTGCTGGCAGACAACAGCAATTCCAATCGTATTGAAGGGCTATCTGGACAAGGTGTTCGCTTCAGCGCTTGTGCCAACACCATCAAGGCATTTACCAAAAAACTGGGTAAAGCACCCAAGTTGAACAAACACTCGGTCAAAGTTTCAGCAGGTGTTGTACGCATTATGGATCTTGTCGATAAGGGATACATCCTGGTTAAACCATAACAACTTACTCCAAATCCAAAGGGGGACTACCATGAAGAAAATATTAGGATGCGCAGCATTATTGGCTACATCCATGACAGCCAGTAACCTGCAAGCAGCCAACTGGCTAACATTGCAAGGCACCGAATCCAGCTCTTCTGCACCTAGAGCAAAAGTATGGGGCTTTATTCAACCAGAATTTCAATCAACCAACGGTACAGAATTGGCTGCAGGTCCCTGGAAAGGGCAAGACGCAGCATTCAATCTTATTGGCCCTGACCTGGAAACCAGCAGCACCTTTCAGGTTCGACGGGCACGTCTGGGAGTTCGCGGTACCGGCTTCGGTCTGGATAGTGGCGTAAACTACTTCCTATTGGTCGAAGCGGGGAATAACGGCATCACCCGTCTTGGCGGCAATGGCGCAGTACAGATGACAGATGCCAGTGTTACCTTCAACTACATTCCCAATGCACGCGTCCGGGTCGGTCTATTCAAGACCCCTGGTTCTGAAGAAGGACTGATGGCCATCCACGTATTCAACTACGTCAATTTCACCAGCATGGCAAACCAGCAACTCCTGGAACGTTTTCTTGATGAAGATGGATCGAGAACGGGTACAGACAAGAGTGCAGCCAATAGACCCAACGGGCCTATCGGCGCTTTCCGTGACATCGGCGTTCAAGTATTCGATGCAATCAAAGTCGGTGATTGGGAACACAGCTATGCAGCCATGATCGGAAATGGTAATGGCATCAGCTGGAGCGATAACGACAGCAACAAAGACTACTATCTCTACTGGTCGTCTGAACTGGTCTTTGGCGGCAAGAAAGCGCGTCGTCAAGGGTGGAAAACCTTTGCCTGGTATAACGCAGGTACCCGCACCCTGGATTACGCCAACGGCGTAGCCGGCAGCCAGGAATTCGATCGCGATCGCTGGGGTATCGGTACTACTTATCTAAAGGGAAAATGGCGTGCAGCAGCAGAATTTACCTGGGCTGACGGCATGATCTTCAACGGCAGTGACGGTGGTGCAGTCGCAGGCAGCCTCAACAATGCGGGCACATCCGTATCCTCTCTGAACATGCTGCCCGATGACAAAGCAGACGGTTGGTATGTGGACGTAGGCTACAAGGTGTTGCCAGAATTGGAACTGGATCTACGCTATGACATCCTGCATCGCGGCACCAATACCAAGAAGGGGCAGCGTGATTTTGAAACACTCACCGTGGGCGCCCAGTGGTTCTTCAACAAGAAGGCACGCTTGATTGCCAACTACGAGTTCCGTAGCGCCGAAGCACCAGGCTTCTCCTCCAGTGCACCACCCAACCAGATTCTGGGCGATATGGATGACCGGTTCTCGGTACAGATACTTGCCATCTTCTAACAAGATGTTGAAAAAGCCCTTCCATGGACTTTTTCAACCACGGAAGCGGAAAACGCGGTTTCCCGCTTCCTT
>CAYXOS010000070.1:0-13464 GCA_964467115.1 uncultured Sedimenticola sp. | reverse complement strand
ATCAGAGCTTCCTTAGTGAGATAGACCTTCTTCATCTGAAGGTATTTTTGTGAATAAGGCGGAAGAATGAACTCACACAAACACTGGTTGTTACCAGAAGGTATCGATGAACTGCTGCCCCTACAGGCAAAGCAGTTGGAAACCTTGCGTCGTCAACTACTGGATCAATTTGGTAGTTGGGGCTACGAATTGGTAATCACTCCCTTTATTGAATACCTGGACTCTCTATTGACCGGAGCAGGCAAGGATCTGGAGCACCAGACCTTCAAAATGACCGACCAGATCAGTGGGCGGCTGCTGGGTATTCGTGCCGACATCACGCCCCAGGCAGCAAGAATCGATGCACATCAATTGTGTTGCGATGAACCGAATCGTCTGTGTTACATCGGCAGTGTGTTCCGCACTCGGGCTGACGGCTTTTCCGCCACCCGCAGTCCTTTGCAGATTGGAGCCGAACTCTATGGTCATGCTGGGGTTGAGAGCGATATAGAAATTCTCTGCTTGATGATGGCTACCCTGGAAACAGCCGGGGTGGAAAATGTGTTTCTGGATTTGGGTCATGTGGGTGTTTTCCGTGGATTGGCTCACCAGGCACAACTTGATCAAGGGCAAGAACAGGCGTTGTTTGCAGCATTGCAACGTAAAGCGGTGCCGGAGATAAGCCATCTGGTTCAAAGCTTTGGGCTGAGCACCGATCTGGCACAAATGTTTATAGACCTGGCAGGCTTGAATGGCAAGGTTGGCGTCTTGCAACAGGCGAAAACACAGTTGGCTGCCGCCAGTGATGAAGTGCTGGCTGCAATAGATCAATTGGAACAGGCAGGGAAAATGTTACAAGGTTGCTTGCCAGACTTGCCGGTGCATTTCGATTTGGCAGAATTGCGAGCCTACCAGTATCAGACGGGATTGGTGTTTGCTGCCTTTGTCCCGGGTTCTGGAAAAGAAATTGCCCGTGGTGGTCGTTATGACCATATAGGCGAAAAGTTTGGGCGCGCCCGACCTGCCACAGGCTTCAGCGCAGATTTGAAAACCTTGATGCGCTTTTCCAAGGCATTGCCTGAAATCAAGGTTCAGGAAAAGATCTTTGCACCCTGGGTGCTTGATTCCAAACTGGATGGCCAGATAAATTTGCTCCGGCAACAAGGCAAAATCGTTGTGCGAGGGCTTCCTGGGCAAATCGGTGATGCCAGTAGCATGGGCTGTAGTCATATGCTGGTCGAAAAAAATGGTGAGTGGCAGTTACAGGCATTGGAAAAATAACCTGTAACCCCTCTGCGTCATAATCGGCTTAGGTTGTAAGTTATTGATTATACGGGATGCTGTAAATACATCCATGTAAGCTCTGCGGTAGCTTCCTTGCTGCAAAAGCCCTAATAATCAATAGCTTACAGTATTGCATATAGTAATGCCGAGTAGTTACAATAACTTTTTATTTTTAACCCAGGTTTTTTACCTGGACTAGAGCGAGAAAAATCAGATGGGCAAGAATGTAGTAGTCATTGGCACCCAATGGGGCGATGAAGGCAAAGGCAAGATTGTAGATTTGCTGACTGAAAAAGCAGAAGCTGTAGTACGTTTCCAAGGCGGTCACAATGCCGGCCACACCCTGGTGATTGATGGCAAGGAGACGGTTCTGCATCTGATTCCTTCCGGCATTCTGCGTGAAGGGGTGCGTTGCCTGATTGGTAATGGTGTGGTGTTGTCCCCCGAAGCGCTGCTCAAGGAGCTGGACGAACTGGATGCCACGGGTGTCGATGCCCGCGCTCGTATTGGTATCAGCGAATCATGTACGCTGATTCTTCCTTATCATATTGCCCTGGATCAGGCGCGGGAAATTGCCCGGGGCAAAAAAGCCATTGGCACCACCGGTCGAGGCATAGGCCCTGCCTATGAAGACAAGGTTTCCCGTCGTGGAATTCGCCTTGGTGAAATGATGGATGAGGCGCATTTCAAAGAGCGTCTCAAGGAAGTGATGGAATATCATAACTTTGCTCTGGAGCATTATTTCAAACAACCTGTTGTCGATTATGATCAAGTGCTGGAACAGTGTCTGGTGCAGGCTGATGCCTTGCGAGACATGGTGGAAGATATTCCAGGTACCCTGCATCGTATGCGCAAGGAAGGCAAGAGCGTAATGTATGAAGGTGCCCAGGGCGCGTTGCTGGATATCGACCACGGCACCTACCCCTATGTAACTTCTTCCACCACCACCTCAGGCGGTGCCGCAGCAGGTACGGGCACCGGGCCTCGTGAACTGGACTACATCGTGGGTATTGTCAAAGCCTATACCACCCGGGTGGGTGCAGGACCTTTCCCTACCGAATTATTCGATGAAGATGGCCCTGGAAATCACATGGGCGTGCAAGGTCATGAGTTTGGCGCCACCACCGGACGTAAACGCCGTTGTGGATGGTTGGACACGGTTTCCCTGCGTCGTTCCCTTGCCATCAACAGTGTCAGCGGCATGTGCATCACCAAGCTGGATGTGCTGGATGGAATGGATACCCTGAAGATCTGTGTTGCCTATGAATTTGATGGTGAGAAGGTTGATATTCCACCTGCGGGAGCAGACAGTTTTGAGCGTTGCAAGCCTGTGTATATCGAAATGCCGGGCTGGAGTGACAGCACCCGCGAAGCAAAAAGCTTCGAAGAATTGCCTGCAAATGCCCAGGCCTATCTCAACAAGATCGAAGAACTGTGTGAAACACCCATTCATATCATTTCTACGGGACCTGACCGCGAAGAAACCCTGGTATTGCAACACCCCTTCGAGTAAATCCTGCTATGCCTGATGCGGTACATTCCGCATCAGGTGAGGAAAGTGCATGCCCCCCGCCAAGAAGAAAACCGTCCGTAAGAAGAAGGTTGCCGCCCGCAAGAAAGTTGTTAAAAAAACCGTCAAGCGCAAATCTGCCAAGAGAAAAACCAGCAAGAGAGGCTTTCCCTGGCTGAAGTGGTTTGTCGGCCTGGTACTGCTGTCCATGCTGGTAGTGGGTGGCTATTCCCTGTATTTGTCCCAGATCGTGCGTGTCAAATTCGAAGGAAAACGCTGGGCGATTCCTGCCAGGGTGTATGCGCGCCCTTTGGAACTCTACGTCGGCGCGCCATTGAGTGTGGCGCATCTAAAGTCAGAATTGCGTGCCTTGGGATACCGCAAAGTCAGACAAGTTAAATCCGTTGCCCAATGGAGCCAGAATGGGGCTCGTTTTATTTTCCAAACCCGTGACTTTCAGTTTTGGGATGGCATGGAAAGGGGTCATAAAGTCAGTCTCACCATCAGTAGCAATACCGTATCAACACTGAAGGATCTGAATAGTGGCAAACCTTTGGACGTGTTGCGACTGGAGCCGCCGGAAATCGGCAGCATTTATCCTTCACACAAAGAAGACCGGGTGTTGGTGCGCCGGGATGAATTACCCGATCATTTGGTGGCCGCGCTACTGGCTGCGGAAGATCGCAGTTATTTTCAGCATCATGGTATCAATATCCACAGCATTCTGAGAGCGTTGATCGTCAATATCAAGGCAGGTAGAACCGTTCAGGGTGGAAGCACTCTTACGCAGCAACTGGTAAAGAATTTTTTCCTGACTTCCGAGCGCAGCCTGTGGCGCAAAGCAAACGAAGCCTTGATGGCGATCATTCTGGATGCTCGCTATGACAAGGATGAAATTCTGGAAGCTTATGCCAATGAAGTTTTTCTCGGGCAGGATGGCGATCGTGCCATTCATGGCTTTGGGCTGGCGGCCTATTACTATTTCAATCGACCTGTTACGGAGCTGAACCTGAGTGAAACCGCGTTATTGGTGGGCTTGCTCAAGGGCGCATCCTACTACAACCCCCGCAGTCATCCTCAGCGTGCGCTCAAACGACGAAATCTGGTGCTGCAGTTGATGGCAGATCAGGGCTTTATTGCCCAGGATTTGGCGAACAGGGCAAAGAAACAGCCCTTGGGTGTGGGAAAGAAAGGGCGATTGTCCAATGCCAGACATCCCGCATTTATCGATTTGGTGCGGCGTCAGTTGCAACGCGATTATCAGGAAGAAGACTTGACCTCCGAAGGTCTGCGTATCTTTACCACCCTCGATCCCTGGGCGCAGCAGCAACTTGACAAGCAGATTGCCAGTGGTCTGAACCAACTGGAAAAACAACGCAGGTTGAAAAAAGGAAGCTTGCAGGCGGCCATGGTGCTGGTGTCTCCACAAGGGGGAGAAGTGCGTGCCCTTAGTGGGGGCAGAGATGCCAGTTTCGCTGGGTTCAATCGTGCCCTGGATGCGGTGCGCTCTGTAGGGTCTTTGATCAAACCCGTGGTTTATCTGTTGGCGCTGTCACAGCCAGATAAATATTCTCTGGTGAGTCTGCTGGAAGATGAACCGGTCAACTTAAAAGACGCCCAGGGACGGATCTGGTCACCAAAAAACTATGATCGCAAGGCGCATGGCTTGGTGCCGTTACACCAGGCGTTGGCGAAATCCTATAACCTCGCCACGGTGAACTTGGGCTTGGCGCTGGGGACGAATAATGTGGTGCGCCTGTTACATCAGCTCGGTGTGCAACGAAAACTGCGCCCCCTGCCGTCCCTGTTGCTGGGTGCTGTATCGCTTTCGCCCCTGGAAGTGGCGCAGTTCTATCAGGTTTTTGCTTCGGGCGGTTTCCGCTCTCCCTTGCGTGCCATTCGGGAGATCGTGGATAGTGAAGGACAGCCCCTGCAACGCTATCCTCTGGAAATAGTGCAAGTGGTCGAGCCAGCACCGGTCTACTTGCTGAACAGAAACCTGGTGGAAGTCATGCGTGAAGGTACGGGCAGAGGTATTCGCAAATTGCTGCCCGAATCCATCGAAGTCGCGGGAAAGACAGGTACCACCGATGAGTTGCGTGATAGCTGGTTTGCTGGATTCAGTGGCGACTGGTTGGGTGTTGCCTGGGTGGGGCGTGATGACAACAAACCCGCTGGTTTGACCGGTTCGTCGGGGGCATTGGTGTTGTGGGGAAGGGTGATGAAAGCCTTGAATCCCCAGCCCCTGGGATTGATTCCACCAGACAATATCGTGTATATCTGGGTTGATCCCCAGACCGGCTATCTCAGTGCTGAAAATTGCGACGGCGCCATTGCCATGCCATTTATTCGTGGTTCGGAACCGAGCATGCGCTCGGATTGTTTGGGGGATGCCAAAGAATCGGGGAACTTCCTGGAGAAACTGTTCGACTAAAACCCCAGGGGTCACAGTCAAATTGAGCTAAATTATTGGTTTTACGATGCCCTACCTTGATTTGACTCTGCCCCTTAACAAATCGCAGAATAAATCAGCGCTTCCCAAGCATATCGAATCATATTCGGGTATTCTTTGGGCGTGATTGCATGCAAATATTTTCTGAGTTGATTCGATGTTGAAAAAAGTTCTTCCAATTAGTGCGTACATTGTTGTTCTGGCGGGTTGCGCCAGCGCCCCGACCCCGCAAACAACGTCCTCCATCCCTGCCGCCAGTCGGGCTGATACCGGGGCTTCCCATGCCAGGGCTTACCAGGCACCGGAAGTGATTGCCTATCGTGAACCAATCCGACCCAGCCATGCAGTAGCCGCGCCTGGAAAAGCGGTACAGGCATTGATGCAGCGGTCGAGACAACAGGAACAAGCAGGTCAATTGGTAGCCGCAGCAAGCAGTCTGGAAAGGGCATTGCGTATCGAGCCCAAGAATGCGTTGTTGTGGAATCGTTTGGCCCACGTTCGACTGAAACAAAAACAATATCCCCTGGCAGCAAGCCTGGCGGCGAAATCCAACGCATTTGCGGCGCAGGATCAACAACTTCGTTCTGACAACAATTCACTGATTGCCCAAGCACGTCAGCAATGATGGATGTCGAAGCAGTACTGGGTGAGCAGGGATTGCTTGCGGATGTGTTGCCGGGGTTTTCCTGGCGTTCCCAGCAGCAGGAAATGGCAGAATCTGTTGCCAGTTGTATTGAACTGGGCGGCAGACTGATTGCCGAAGCCGGTACGGGGACAGGAAAAACTTTCGCTTATCTGGTTCCGGCACTGCTGTCTGGTGCCAAGGTAATCATCTCCACCGGCACCAAGAATCTGCAAGATCAATTGTTCATAAAGGATTTACCCTTGTTGCGTGATGCCATGTCCAGCCCTGTGCGGGTGGCGCTACTCAAGGGTAGGGCAAACTATCTTTGCCCCCACCGCCTGGAAAACTCACTTCTGGATACTCGCGGGCATCGTCGAGACATTGCCCGGCATTTGCGCCAGGTTCAGACCTGGTCCATAACCACCCGTAGCGGTGATATTGCCGAGCTGAGCAATCTTCCGGAAGACTCGGCTGTCTGGCCTCTGATTACATCCACCGGAGACAATTGCCTGGGCAGCGATTGCCCGTCTTTCAGCAAATGCTATCTGGTAGAAGCAAGAAAGCGTGCTCAGGAGGCAGATGTAGTGGTTATCAACCATCACTTGCTGTGCGCCGATTTCTCCATCAAGGATGAAGGTTTCGGGGAACTGTTACCTGCTGCGGATGCTTATATTATCGATGAAGCCCATCAACTCCCCGACGTTGCCAGCAATTTTTTTGGCATCTCCATAGGTACGCGACAGTTCCTGGATTTATGCCGTGATACCCGGGATGAATATGTTCGCGAAGCAGGTGATCTGCCAAAAATTCTGGATCAAATCGATCATCTGGAAAAAGCAGCACGGGATTTTCGCCTTGCCTTCGGCAGGGATGGGCAGCGCGGAAGCTGGGAGGAGATTGCAGATAATAAAGAAGTAAAGGATGCTCTGGAGTATCTGCAAAAAGAGCTCGAAAGTTTGAGCGGGATGCTAAAAAGCATTGAGGGCAGAGGAAAAGGATTGGACAGCTGCCTGAATCGTATTCAGGGTTTGAGTGCTGATTTGCTTCAAATCGTAAACCCGGAAAATGCTGCAGAACATGTTTGCTGGTATGAAGTGCATTCCCACAGCGTTCGTTTGCATAGCACGCCTCTGGATGTGGCTGGGCTGTTTCAGGGACAAATGGCATGTCATCCGGCAGCGTGGATATTTACTTCTGCAACCCTGGCTGTCGGTGACAGCTTTACCCATTTTCAACAGCAATTGGGTCTGGCAAAAGCCGAGACTGCTTGTTGGGACAGTCCTTTCGATTTTTCGCAGCAAGCCTTGTGGTTTGTTCCCAAGGGATTACCAGAACCCAACGCCCCCAATTATACCGACAAGGTGATGGAGCTGAGTCTGCCCATGCTGCAAGCCAGCCGTGGAAGAGCCTTCCTGCTGTTTACCAGCTATCGTGCCTTGAATCAGGCTGCAGACTGGTTGGAATCCAAACTGGAATACCCGTTGCTGATACAAGGCAGCGCACCAAAAACAGAACTGTTGAAACAGTTTGTGGAACACGGTAACGCCATCTTGCTGGGGACATCCAGCTTTTGGGAAGGGGTGGATGTCCGTGGTGATGCCTTGTCTCTGGTTATCATCGACAAACTTCCATTTGCTTCACCCGGCGACCCCGTACTCAAAGCGCGTCTGGATGCCATGCGCAAAAGCGGAGGCAATCCCTTTATGCAGTACCAGGTTCCCCAGGCTGCTATCGCCTTGAAACAAGGGGCAGGGCGCTTGATTCGTGATGTCACCGACAGAGGTGTACTGGTGCTCTGTGATCCCCGTCTGTTACGCAAGAACTACGGACATACCTTTCTCGATGCCATGCCTGCTTTTTCCAGAACCCGGGAACTGAATGACGTGCTGGATTTCCTGAAAGACTGAGCAGACTGTAAATCTGTAGGAATTTCAGGTGTGAGAGACGAGGGGATGAACAGTTCAGAAGTATTCCGGTGTAGAGATGGAAATCATGTACCATCCCTGACAACTGGATTCCTGCCTTTACCGGGATCACGACACCAGCCCGAATAATCAATCTTCTGGTGTTGATTGCTTGCAACGCAACATATTGTGCCCTGCGCCAGTTGCCAATACGGCATTTTCTGCTTTTCGCAAAAACAGAATTTTTCTATCCTCACTCAAATAGCGCTCACCTTTGGTGTCTGACATTCTTGGCAATACCAAGGTTCTGTCAGGCAACAACAAGGTTGCCTGATTTGCAGTCAGTTGTGCAGTAAAACTGAAGTTTTCGCCGCAGCTATAATTCAGCGTCGTTGATGTTGTTTTTTGGGGGAGACCACTGCAGGCCGTTAAAATACTGCCTGACACCACAGTAAGGAAAAGTAACTTATTGCGCATGTTGCCCCAGAGACAGCTACCAACGTACATACTATTTAATCTTCATACCAGGTTGAGCGCCTTGATCAGGATTCAAAAGGAAGATGTCTTTCCCTCCGGGGCCTGCCGCCAGCACCATGCCTTCAGATACGCCAAAGCGCATTTTTCTTGGTGCCAGGTTGGCGACAACCACGGTGAGTCTTCCTTCCAGATCAGCCGGATCATAAGCCGCCTTGATTCCGGCAAAGATATTGCGCGTCTCGCCATCGAGATCAACGGTAAGCTGTAACAGCTTGTCTGCGCCTTCCACTGCCTGAGCTTTGACGATGCGGGCAACACGCAGATCAACTTTGGCAAAATCATCGAAGGAAATGGTGGCAGCAGTTGCTTCCTGTTTCTCCTTGGTAACGGCTTGTTGCTGTGGTTTTTCCTGCATGTCCTCTTTGGACGCTTCAATCATGGCATCGATTTTCTTGGTATCGACACGGGTCATGAGGGGTTTGAATTTGTTGATTTCATGTCCAAGCAAAGGCTGACCGGCATCCTTCCATTGCAGTGCTTCAACATTCAGGAACGTCTCAGAATCTTCTGCCGTACCGGGAAGAATTGGGCGCAGCCAAGTAATAAGCACCTTGAACAAATTGATGCCCATGGAGCAAATATCCTGTAATTCCTGCTCTTTTCCTTCTTCCTTGGCGACAACCCAGGGCTGTTTTTCATCGATGTACTGGTTTGCCTTGTCTGCCAGTGCCATGATTTCCCGCACGGCGCGACTGAATTCGCGCTTTTCAAAGTGCTCGGCGATGGATTCGCTGGTATCGGTAAACTGTTTGAACAGTTCAGGTTCACAGAGCTGATCAGATAGCTTGCCGTCGAAGCGTTTGCTGATGAAACCCGCGCAACGGCTGGCTATATTGACCACTTTTCCCACCAGATCAGAATTGACCCGCTGGGCGAAGTCTTCCAGATTAAGATCGATATCATCCACACCTGCGCCAAGTTTGGCAGCGAAGTAGTAACGCAGATACTCGGGGTTGAGATTGTCCAGATAGGTGCGCGCCTTGATGAAACTGCCTCGGGATTTGGACATCTTTTGTCCATTGACCGTAAGGAAGCCGTGGGCATGGATGGTAGTAGGTTTGCGGAAGCCTGCACCGTGCAGCATGGCAGGCCAGAACAAGGCGTGGAAATAGATAATGTCCTTGCCGATGAAATGATACAGTTCTGTTTCGGTATCTTCAGCCCAGAAATCATCAAAGTTCAGCCCTTTTTTCGCGCAGAAATTCTTGAAGCTGGCCATGTAACCAATGGGGGCATCCAGCCAGACATAAAAATATTTTCCAGGCTGCCCTGGTATCTCAAAACCGAAATAAGGGGCGTCACGGGAAATATCCCATTCGCGCAGTCCTGCTTCAAACCATTCATCCAGCTTGTTGGCAACTTCCGGTTGTAGATGCCCGCCGCGTGTCCATTCCTTGAGCATGTCTTCAAAATCAGCAAGCTTGAAGAAGAAATGTTCGGATTCCTTTTCAACAGGTTTGGCACCGGAAACAACCGAGTAGCTGTTTTTCAACTCGGTGGGGCTGTAGGTGGCGCCGCAGGCTTCACAGTTGTCGCCGTATTGATCTTTGGCGTTACATTTTGGGCATTCTCCCTTGATGAAACGATCAGGAAGAAACATTTTTTCTTCAGGATCGTAGGCCTGTACGATGGAGCGGTTGCTGATGTGTCCAGCGGCAAGATTGCGCTCGTAGATGAGGCTTGCCAGTTCACGGTTTTCATCGGAATGGGTGGAATGGTAGTTGTCGAAGCCAATGCGGAAATCCCGGAAATCTGCCTGGTGGTCTTCGGACATGGCAGCCACAAGTTCCTCGGGAGAAATGCCTTTTTGCCGCGCATGCAGCATGATGGGCGTACCATGAGCGTCATCAGCACAGATATACCAGCATTCGTTGCCACGCATCTTCTGGAAACGACTCCAGATATCTGTCTGGGTATATTCTACGATATGGCCGATATGCAGGGGGGCATTGGCATAGGGCAGGGCGCTGGTAACCAGTATTTTTCTCATGGGTATTGCCGAATTCAACGTAATATAAGGGAAAGCTCATCATTATCTCACAGAATAGGCGGATAATGTCCGAGTGTTTTAGTTGGTATTACGGGCGTGCTGGTGTAAAATCGCGCCCAGTTGAAGAATTTATTTTGCCCTCGCGGCAGGAGTACAAACATGGCAGACGTGACCAAAGAATCGATTGAAGAAGCTCTGAAAGGCTATATTGAGCCAAATATGGGCAAAGATCTGGTCAGTACCAAGACCGTCAAAGATATTCAGATTGACGCAGGAAAGGTCAAGCTGGCCATCGTCCTTGGTTTTCCCGCCAAGAGTGTTGCAGAAGAAATCAAGCAGGCGATTTGCGAAACAGTCAAGGCTGTGGATGGCGTAACCGACTGTGACGTGGATCTGAGCTGGAAAGTGGCGGCGCATTCTGTGCAAAAATCCCTCAAGCCCATCGACAATATCAAGAATATTATTGCTGTTGCTTCTGGCAAGGGTGGCGTCGGAAAATCGACCACTGCAGTCAATCTGGCGTTGGCTCTGTCTCAGGAAGGCGCCAAGGTTGGTATTCTGGATGCGGACATCTATGGTCCTTCCCAGCCGCGCATGTTGGGTATCTCCGGTCAGCCCGAATCTCCTGACGGCAAGACGTTGGAGCCAATGAACAGCTATCACCTCCAGGCCATGTCCATCGGTTTCCTGATCGATGAAGAAACCCCCATGATCTGGCGTGGTCCCATGGTGACGCAGGCGTTGGAGCAACTGCTGAATGATACTAACTGGTCTGATCTGGATTACCTGATTATCGACTTGCCTCCCGGCACCGGTGATACCCAGCTGACCCTGGCGCAGAAAGTGCCTGTTTCTGGCGCGATCATTGTTACCACACCTCAGGATATTGCCTTGTTGGATGCGCGCAAGGGCTTCAAGATGTTTGAAAAGGTAGAAGTACCTGTATTGGGCATCGTTGAAAATATGAGCATTCATATTTGTTCCAACTGCGGTCACGAAGAGCATATCTTCGGGCAAGGTGGTGGTCAGAGCATGTCTGAGCAATATGGCGTTGATTTCCTGGGTGCGTTGCCCTTGGAAATGCGTATCCGTGAAGAGACCGACGCGGGTAAGCCTACGGTTGTTGCCGAGCCAGATTGCCGTACGTCAGAAATCTATCGGGAGATTGCCCGTAAAGCGGCTGCCAAGCTGGCAATTCAAGCCAAGAGCTACGCTTCCAAGTTCCCGAATATCGTGATTCAAAACAATTGATTTGATCGCGTAAGACACCTGAAGCCCCCTGGTAACTGTTTGTCAGGGGGCTTTTCATTGTCTGGAATGTGGAATTGACAGGAGATATTTGCTAGGCTGGCTTTGACATGGAGGTTGCAAAGCTCGAAGCAGGGAAGTATTGAAGATTCCCCATATTGCTCCATGTGTTTCTTTGGCGAAATTTATTGGAGGTATTATGGAAAACTTGGGAAAGTGGAAACTTATTAAAATCGGATTCCTGTTGGGTATTGGCTTTATTATTCCGCAAATAGTGACAATGTATGCTGGGACTGCTGGCATGGCATGGATGTTACCCAAGATGATGGAATCCAGCGCAGAGGACTCTGTTGAATCTTATAGCGCCATGTATGACAAGGCCGGTCAGATCGAGATTGACGAATACCGTGAAAGCAAGAACGGAAATCAGCTTCTGATTCTCGGTACCATTACCAATACTGGAGAAGGTCAGGTAAGTTCCGTTCAGCTTGAAGCCGAATTGAAAGATGCTGAAGGCAAGATGGTGTATGAATGCTCGGAATATATCAGCCGTGATATGAAATCGGGAGACAAAGAGAACTTCCAGATCAAATGCGGCTGTGGGAAAAATCCAGTGCCTGACTATGCATCCGTTGATGTTCGTGTGGTTAAGGCCAGCGTGTACTGATTCAGTCAGAACATCTGCTTCAAAGAAATGTATTTTTATTGCCCCAGCATATGCTGGGGTTTACTTTGTCTCACAAACTTCATATTTCTACCTCTTTATCACTTGAAAACCCTTGTTGCACACTTCCTCTGACAGGACGAGACAGGAACGTTTTCATTAAATACTTTAGCGATAACTTTTCCTCCCTGTTCCAAGGCCATAGCGAGACCAAGCGAGCCATTGCGCAATAACCAAAAATTACCTGCGCCCAGGTTCCGACACAAGGAACCCAATACAACCACTGCATTGGTTCTGGCACTGATACTAATAGAAGCATTAGATACCAAAACCGCACCTGAACAGGAAAGGCTTTGATGCTCTTTTCTCGGATAATGTAATGGATTAACTGAAAGGATGTTAACCCAATAGCCAGAACAAAACCCAGGGTGTTTCCTGATACTCCAATAGTAAGCAATATTGCTGTTACCAACCAATACCACCATCCAATATCTTTGTATTCAATCATAAACATTTCAATTACCTTTTTTATATTAGGGTAAATCTAATAGTGTCATTCCGGCGTAGGCCGGAATCTATAACTCATTGATTACTTATAACGTTTCAATAACTTGCGCTTTTACACAGAGCAGAGCGATAGCGGCGAGGCGTGTAAAACCGGTCAATGTTAATTGACTTGTTAGGGCTTTTTTACCATTATGTACGGCAATACCGTACGTTAGATAGGTAGCCAAAATGGATAGTATTAGTGTAAATAAATTTCGAGATAACTTAAAAGCCTTTGTAGAACAAGTAGTTAATGAGCACTTGCCTCTTAAGGTTACCCGCAGAAATGGCGACGATTTTGTCGTTTTAAGTGCCGATGATTGGGAGCGCGAGCAGGAAACCTTATATGTGTTACAAAACAATGACTTAATGAAGCAAATTGCCGCCTCAGCCGCGACACATGCTAAAAACAAAGGATATAAGCCTACAGCCGGAGAGCTAGATGAGATCACTGGTATTTGAGGGTAATACTTGGGCTGCATATGAGGCGCTTAGGCAAAAAGACAAAAAGCTACACAAGATGCTCTGCCGTTTATTAAAGGAAATGCTGCGTGATGATCCAACCAAGGGTACGGGAAAGCCTGAACCATTAAAACATAACCTCTCTGGCCTGTGGTCTCGCCGTATCAGCCAGAAAGACCGTGTTATTTATAAGTACGATAATGATTATATCTATATCTTTGCTATCGGCGGGCATTATGATCAATTTTAATTTTCCCTAACGT
>CAYXOS010000069.1:11399-13692 GCA_964467115.1 uncultured Sedimenticola sp. | reverse complement strand
CGTATTACACCCGCCTCCTCAAGGAATTCTTCTTTCAACCCTTGCATACGGGTACGGAAATCCCGGGTGATTTTTAATGCGTCATTGGCACTAGTAATCACTCGGGGGGTCAATACAATGACCAATTCCACACGCTCATTACCAGTTTCTGTTTCACCGAACATGGCACCCAGGATCGGAATTTTGTACAAAAACGGCACGCCACCTTCGGCATTTGTACGCTTGTCGCGAATAAGTCCGCCCAAAACCACGGTCTGACCACTTTGCACTGCAACGGTACTGGCAATCTCTCGTGTCTGAATGGTGGGCTGATTGGTAGCGACTTCAGTATCCGCAACCGCACTCACCTCCTGAGTCACTTCCATTGTCACCAAGCCACCTGGATTGACCCGGGGTTTAACGGTGAGAATGATACCTGTTTCGCGATACTGAACCGTTTGAATAATGTTACCTACGTCATTGGACTGGCTCTGACTCAATGTAGGCACTTCATCACCCACCCTGATTTTTGCCTCATGATTATCCAACACCATCACGGAAGGTGCAGACAGTACATTCACCAAAGAGTCATTGGCAAAGGCATTCAGAACCGCTTTTACTGCGCCGGTGCTATCGATAAGTGACCAGTTGAATCCATTCAACAAACTACCGATTCCCCCGGATATATCTGTACCACTGAATGAGCCACCTACCCCACCGATACTTTGCTTGCCACCACCAGCGCCCCCTTCAAAAAACCAGGATATGCCGTATTTGAGCTTATCCTTGAGCAATACTTCGACGATGGTTGCTTCAATATGTACCTGCAACGGCACGATATCCAGTTGCTCCAGGGTATTCAGAACTTTTTTGTAGTCTCTAACCGATGCCAGTATCAGCAGCGTGTTGTGATCTTCATCGGCCACCACTCTGATTTCGCCTTCCAAGGCACTGTTAGCGCCACTGCTTTTAGAACGGCTGACCGTACTTTTCCGTGTAGTGGGTGTTTTTTTAGCCTTGGATGCGGCCGTCTTGCTATTTTTTGATTTAAGCGTGGTACTTTTCAAACCAGGCGCCACACTGGCTGACTTGGTTTTCTTGGTGCTGCTTTTTCCGGTAAACAACTCGTTCAGCAACCCCGCCAGGTCTTCCGCCTTGCCATTTCTGACGCGATAGACAAACAGGCGTTGGTCGTCACCCGATTGGGTCATATCGTCAAAACGCTTGATCCATTTTCCCACTTCTTTCAGATACTCTTTCTGAGGTGTAACCACCAGAAACCCGTTCGCACTTTCGATTGGCGTAATCCGCACCAACCCACCCAGGGCTTTACCGGCATCGCCACCAAGCACGGCATCCAGGTCTTTTTGCACCTCATCCACACTGCCGTTTTCCAGCACGAAGAAGCCAACCGACAATCCTTTCATCCAATTGACGTCAAATGTATCGATCACCGACATCATTTGACGCAAATCCCGGGCATTGCCAGATAAAATCAGTAAATTCCGTTTTGAATCAACCCGTACGATGCTATCGTCTTTCACCAAAGGCTTGAGGATCTCCTCCATTTCTTCGGCGCTGATGTTTTTCAAGGGACGAATCTGTAAGCTATGTCCCGCAGGCAAAGGCGTGCTCGAATCCGCCAGTTGTGGTGTCAATAGTCCCTTGTGTGCCTTGGTTACTGGAACCACGTGATATACAGCACCCTGCTTTACCAGGGTAGCATTGTTCATGCGCAACAGGGTTTCCAGCAAGGGCAACAATTCTTGACGAGAGACAGGAGCCCCAGTCTGCATACTCACACCGCCTCGCACACCGGGGTCTACGATATAACCCAGTTGCAAGGTATCTCCCAGAATCACTTTTACAACTTCCCGGATATCGGTGTTTTCAAAATTCAGGGTGATATCACGGGTATTACTAAAGACGGGATCTTTGACGTATTTAACCGGAGGCGGCTGTCCAATCAGCTTTCCGCTACCAGGAACTTTCCAGTCTTGCAGTAATGGCGGCGTGGTTTCGCCTGCCTGGGGAGACGCGGCGGCAATGCTTTTTGCCAGATCAGTACCTTGCTTTATATCTACAACACCACTGGCAGTATTGACTGGCACCGGTGGACGTGTGAGTTCTCGATGTTCCTTCGCCAACGGAAACGACTGACAAGCACTGAGCACGAATGCCATCAGCACAAGCAACAACCCTCGGCCAATATAGACCCTGTATTGATGATTGGACACGGAGTTATTCAATGTTTGTTTCCTTGTTTAAATTAGCGCGAGATAGTAGCACATCCCCAGCCTGTGTTGAAATTCAG
>CAYXOS010000069.1:5889-11299 GCA_964467115.1 uncultured Sedimenticola sp. | reverse complement strand
TATCCCCTCTTGGGAGGAACTGCCTTGGGATTTTTCTTGCTCTTTCCACCATTTTGTTTTTTTGTTGTTGGCTTTTTACCTGAACCTTTGACCGGAGCTACAGGTTTATAGTTCCTCAGGAACAATTCTACAGTTTCTCCTGCGTTGGCAAGTATTAGCTTGTCTGCCTCGATATTTGTTACCTTCCAACCATCAACTTCCTGTCCCACCCGCACTCGCCGTGAACCCTTTTTCAATCCTCCTTTCACCAAGGCATATTTTTGCTTGCCAATAATAATGATGGCGCTCAATTGCATTCTTGGTCTGCCCACTTTGCGAATTGGCTTGCGGGGAGCTGTCGGATTAATCGCAGAGGGAACATAGGGGGGTGGGGGGCGCCGCTGGCTGAAAAAAAGTGGTCGATCAGCAATAGGTTGGTAAACTTCCTTGGGCGGAAATGATGACACCCTGTCCATACTGTCCAGCAGTATTCGGGTGCTCTCATCTTTTTTTCCAGAAACTGATGTCACATCAATCTTGGGTGGCTGTGGCGGAAAATACCAACGCCACCCTAGAAATGCCAGCAGCAGTACAGAAACAATCAACCAGGGTTTCTTCATTTGCCACCTCCAGAAAGATAACCGACCAAGCCGAAATTGACATCCAGCTCATAACCTTCCACGCGATTTTTACGTCGACCTTTGACCGTCCGACGACTGCGTATGGAAATATCCTGCACCATGAGGATAGGCAGACTGCCTTCCAGGTCGTGCAAAACCTTGGACAAGGTCTCTACATCACCTTTCATACGCACTTTTATTTTTATTGCGCCAACTTCGCCTTCTTTGTCCGCATCAACTTTCTGGGTACTGATCAGCTTTCCACCAGCGCCGATAACCACTTTTTTAACCCGATTCTGAAGCTGGGCTGCTGCCAATTCCTGATTGGCTGCCGCAACAAAATATTTTCGTTTGCGTAAATCCTGGCGCAGGGATTTGAGACGTTTTTCCAACACCGGACGACTATCGATGAGACGCTGATAGCGCTCGATGCGATCTGCCGATTGATTTGCTGCCTCATCATAAGACTGCATTTTCGACCACCAGGGCAGAAATATTACCGCCAACAGCATAAACAGTAATAAAACAGCCCCCCCCAATATCAAGACACATTGGCTTTTTTCTGAGCGCAAATTCATTCCGATTACCCTCCAGAAACCTGTCGCTGTGCAGAAACAGGATTACCAGAACGCGGTGCCGTGTGGCGTGTTGTCGACGGCGTATAGGCAGGCGTATGTGGGGCGGCTGGCTGGCTGGTAGTCGCTGGATAAGCGATGGCCGGCAAAGAAGTCGGTTTCTTTGAGGTAGCAGGCTTTTCCACCTCGGGTGGCGGCTCCTTATCGAGTTCAGGCGACTGGGATGCAGACTGCTTTTTCAACGTTGATTCCACTACGGCAGTGCTTCCAGTCAGATCGCGAGGAAAGGGCATATTGATACGAGCGGCAAGATTGAAAACTTCTTTGCCACGCTGCTGAGTCACTGGAGAGAGAAAATGAGGAGAATCAAAAGCCGGTGAATTCTGTAACAGTGCGATCAGGGCAGATGCTGTACTCGATGTCCCATTGACGGTCAGGGTATCACCTTTGATTTCCATGCGCTGTAGTGAAGTATCATCTGGCAACAGACGTGTCAAAACCTGTATGACATCCAACGCGGGGGGAAAAGCCTGCCACTGGTCACGAATATCTCGCAATGATTTCAATTCACCATCGACACGTTCCCGCAATTTGAGTATTGAGCCCGCTTTGGCGCGTAACGCTTCTTCTCTTGCCTGCAAGGAAAGGGCGATTTCACGTTTTTGCCACAAGGGTAACGCCATCGCAGCCGCCAATAGCAACACTACCACTGAAACAGGCGCAAGCCGCTGTGCCAAACGCTTCCAATTGATTTTTGGGCGCAACTCCTGGGGCAACAAATTTGCTGTTTCCCAAAGACCTGGTGCGCCCAGACTGTCAACGGCAATCCCCGCAGAACCCAGCAGTTCCAACCAGCTATCGACGCGCTTGCGCGGAACCAACGCCACTTCCGCAGACAGCATATCGCTCTCTGCATCCTGGGCATTAAGGGTGAAATCAAAATAGGCCTGATCCGCTGAAAAAGGCGTAAAACGATCCAGTTCAAAACTGATAACCTGACGCAAGTTTTCCTTAGCTGCGGCAGGAAGAGCAATGGTTCGGTTCAACACCCAGCCTGCTGGCAACATCAATGCCAGAGGATGTTCATGGGGCTTGAGAGCCGCAGCAACAGCAGGCTCGATAACACCGCCATCCATGAAGACCTTACCTATAGAGCGCCCTTCAGCGATGAGCTTGGCGCTGTCCCCTTGTATTTCCAGGATATAGGAAAGGGTACTGGCATCGATACGCTCAGCCAACGTCGATGGCAGACAGGCTACCAGCCGTTGTTTCCACCCCCGCAGTTGTGCCGAACCAGACAGATTGAATGCCATCCGTCAGCCCTCTTCCGGTGCCAGAGCTACACGTCCAAGGGATTGGAGTTTGCCGTATTTTTTCTGAAGTAACATATAACCTTTGCGTGTTTTCGATTCCATGCCAATAACCATTTCGCCCTGCGCCTTCCCCCCACCAGGAAGATCCACTTCAGCCACCAGGCGATAACGGTTGCCCCTGCCTTTCTTAAGATATCCGCTACCAAAGGTCGGCAATGGAACAGGTAACCCCTGATCCAGGGCTTGTTGTCGTTCTATTATATATTGATCAACTTCTTCGGGCGTGGCATTTGGCATCGCCAATAATACCTCCCTGGAAGCATACGCGGGATCGACTGTACGTTGCCTCGCATCTACGGTCAATGCCCCTGCCAGTTTTTTATATAGTTCGGGTGTGATGCCATACACTTGCTGCAATTCTTCCAGGGACAAGAATGCGGAATCCCTGGCACCAATGGGACGCCCTTCTGCCTTGTACTCACCATCTTCCGCACCGTCGATGTGGGTTGTGTTGTCAGGATCTTTCCAGTCAAGAATGGCATCCCTTATTGCCATTGCCTGATCTTCTTCCAGCCCCATGGATTCGAGAAGATTCTGTAACACCTGGGGGTCCACCTGGTTGATATCGATACGAGCATCTTCAGGCATGGCGCCAACCCAGATTGTCTTTCCGGCAAAATACCAGGGATGCAACTGTCCATCGATGGGCCAGGGATTGTCTTCTACAGGTACGCCCCGACGTTCCAGCATCAACGCCATGAAATTCAACCCGGCATTGACCAGCGCCCTCCCTTCACGCTCCTGACGAATATTGCTGGTCATGGATACGCCGGTTCGCTGTACCGTAGACATGGCACCGGCAATTACGCTCAACAGCACAATCACCCACAACACCAGTACCAAAGCAATTCCTTGTTGTTTTGGCGCACCCATATTCAATACCCCGGCAGCTCAAAGGTCATTTCTGGCCAGGCTGATTTTTCATCCTTGATTTGCATACGCACCAATATCGGCAGATAGGGATGATCATCCCAACTATCACTCCAATCTGCAAAATCATCGCCGCGGTTCGCTACACCATAGTATTCGAATTTCAGGCTCTTCAGCTCATCAATCAATACAGATTCACTATACCAGGCGCGCAACTCCGGCTTTTCTTTTCCCCCGGTATAGACGGAGGGTCCCGACAGAGGACGCCATTCAGGTAAGCCTGCATCTCCGGATAACACCTCCGGGTGGTACAGCCAACGACGCAATATCAGTTGTTTCTTTCCGTCTTTTCGCCCTTTTTGCAAACGAATGATATACAAGCCGCCACTGCCCAGATGCGCTGGCATGGGGCTGACAAATTCTACTGACTGGGAATTTCCCTTGAAGAAAAAAACATTGTCGCCTTCCGATTCCACATGACTGCTAAGGGCACGCGCCTGACGAAAACGATCGGATAGATATTGCCACACCATGCTGATACTGGTGTCCCGGTTCAGCCGGGTTTCACTGGCATCCCATGCCTTGCCGGCAAAACGCAATGCCCCGAACAACAACAGCATCATGATTCCCAACAACGCCAGGGAGATAATCATTTCCAACAGGGTAAAACCCGTTGAAGAAGAAAGCGTGGGTCTATGGCGAAGCATTATTTGTCACTCAAACGCAAGGTATCGAGCACATAATGCCGTTGTCCACCACCTTTTCCCCAGGCAACCTCAACATGCACATGATAGGGTTTGAACGCCCTCGGTCTGGGTTCTTCCAGCTCCTCGTATGGCTCAACCTGCACTGACCAGTGATAACCGCCTTCCTCTTCACCTTGTTCACCACCTTGTTTCAAAGGCACTTGATCAGCAACTTCTGCCAATTTTGATTCAGCAATAATCATTGCCTGGGTATATTCACCGGCTACCGCAAGATTGCGCAAGCTACCACCAAACGCCTGATACAAAATACCCAAGGACATGGCAAGAATGGCAAATGCCACCAGCACTTCAAGCAGGGAAAAACCTTGTTGACGAGATTGCATCAGCTGTTGGGTTCCACATCCAGGATACGCACTTTGCCTGTCAGCCAATCCACATCCACGCCGAAAGCCCGTTCACCATAGCTGATGGTGATACGCCCTCCGGTGGAACCCCCATCAGGGAAAAAACGGATGGAACCGGTATTTTCATCGCTGGTTTCGCTTTCTGCGGTGAGCAGTTCGATATTCAGATCCTTGGAAACAGAATAAGACTTTTTCTTGCCAGTGATCTTATAACTATGTTTTTCCACATCCATGGTCAGGGTCGCTTCTTTCCTGACGGTAAGGGCATGGTTTCGCGCATAACGCAATCCTGCAGCCAGTTGCCGAGACGCAGACTTGAGCTGCGTTCCCGGCAAGGCATTGGAAATGAGTGGCGGCACTAATGTCATCATGATCGCCATCAACGCCATGACCACAATCAGTTCCAGCAAGGTAAATCCCTTGTTAGCCACGAGTATCCACTACCTCAGACAACGATCTGCGAGCCTCAGTCCCAACTGTTGATATCCTTGGCTTCACCGTCACCACCGGGGCTGTTATCCGAACCATAGGAAACAATATCAAAATCACCGTGTTCGCCGGGGAAACGGTATTGATAAGGGTTACCCCAAGGGTCTTTGGGCAACTTTTCCAGTACAGGTTTTGCGCCATTGGCGCCCTTGGTCAGCGCTTCCAGCGATTGTGGGTAATTGCCCGCATCCAGACGATACAAATCCAACGCCCCTTTCAATGAACCGATTTGGGCGATGGCCGCATCATGCTTGCCTTTGCCGAATTGATCCATAACCTTGGGTCCAACCAAGCCCGCAAGCATAGCAAGGATCGCCAGCACCACCAGCAATTCGAGCAGGGTGAAACCAGCGCTATATCTATGGTTTGTATTGATTTTCATACTACTTTTCA
>CAYXOS010000069.1:0-5789 GCA_964467115.1 uncultured Sedimenticola sp. | reverse complement strand
ATAGCCAAATCATTTGCCCCCAGGATCGCCAACATAATGGCAACGATGATCCCCGCTACGATCAACCCCAGCCCGACGATCAGCGCCGGTTCGAGCAAGGTCAGCAAACGCTTCACACTGGCGCGGACTTCCCGGTCGAAAACATCGGCTACTTTGGTCAACATGGGCTCCAGATCACCCGACTCTTCCCCAACCTTGATCATCTGCAATGCCAATGGCGGCAACACCCCTTTTTCAATCAGGGGGTCGGCCAATCCCTTGCCGCGCTTGAGACTGTCAGCAGCCTCTTCAACGGTTTCTGCAATGGTGGTATTGCCTATGACATCTTTTACCAGAGTTAGTGCCGTCAGCAATGGCAGACCATTATGCAGCAAAATTGCCAGGGTGCGTGTCAAACGCGCTGTTTCCACCTTGGCAATCAAATCTCCCAGTAGCGGCCATCCCAGCAAACGCTTGTCCCAAACCTGTTTGACATCCGGTTTGGCGAAATGCTTAGTGGCAAAGGCCGCGCCCAAAAAACCACCTGAAAGAATTGCCCACCAGTAGTTGGTCAAGGCATCCCCGATATTGACCACGATTTGCGTCGGCAAGGGCAGCGCCTTCCCCATATCGGCAAACATCTGGCTGAATTGCGGTACAACCCCCACCAGCAAGCCAATCACGGACAATCCTGCAACAGTGAGCAGAATCATGGGATAGGTCAGCGCCGAACGAACGCTTTCACGCAATTCCTGAGAGCGCTCCAAATAATCGGTCAGCCGCAATAACACATTATGCAACACGCCACCGGCCTCACCGGCTTTGACCATGCTGATATACAGGGGCGTGAATATTTTCCCTTGAGACTCCAGCGCTGAAGAAAGGGTATCTCCGCCCTGAACCTTTTCGCGGATGTTTTCCATCATTCGCACCAGGGCTTCATCATCAGATAAATCCGCCAATATCTGCAAGGCGCGATCCAGGGTCATGCCAGCTTCCAACAAAGTTGCGAGCTCGCGGGTAAAGTGCAGGATTTGCTCTTGATCAACCTTGGGTTTGTTGCTTTTGAACAAACTTTTCAAGCCGCCACCGGCACGTCCGGTACGAATCGGCATCAAGCCATCCTGCTGCAACTGGCGCACCAATGCGGCTTCATCTGTGGCTTCCAGTTCGCCCTCTTCCACTTCTCCGTTGGCACGCACGGCCTTGTAACTGAATAAAGGCATTAGTCTTCCGCCACCCGCGCCACTTCTTCCAGGGTGGTCAAGCCCTGCACGGATTTACGCAATCCATCCTGCCGCAAGGTGTCCATACCATCATCAATGGCGGCTTGCTGAATTTCACCCGCATTGGCATGGCGCATAACCAGACGCCGCAATTCATCATTCATCACCAACACTTCTGTCAGTGACAAGCGCCCGAAATAGCCGCTGCCACCACATTCTTCACAGCCTGTGGGGCGAAACAGGGTAACTGCTTTTCCTTCCTCGGCATAGGTCTGCAATTTCAGTTCTTCGACCAGTTCGGGAAGGGGGGTGTATTCTTCTGCACAATGCTGGCACAAACGTCGTACCAGACGTTGCGCCAGTATGCCGTTGATGGTGGAGGTGATCAGATAATCATCCACCCCCATATCCAGTAATCGGGTTATACCACCCGCCGCATCATTGGTATGCAGGGTAGACAGCACCAGGTGACCGGTAAGGGCAGATTGCACCGCAATGCGCGCAGTTTCCAGGTCACGCATCTCCCCCACCATGATAATGTCGGGATCCTGACGTACGATGGAGCGCAAAGCGCTGGAGAAGGTCAGGTCGATTTGAGGTTTGACCTGGATTTGGTTGATCCCTGCCACCTGATATTCCACCGGGTCTTCCACGGTGATGATCTTCTTTTCAGCCGTATTCAGGCGGCTGAGAGCCGTGTACAAGGTGGTGGATTTACCACTACCCGTCGGTCCGGTAACCAATACGATACCGTGGGGCATATCCAGAATATGCTTGAAGCGCTGTAACGGCTCACCATCGAAACCCAAGGCACCGAAGTCAAATTTGACACTTTCCTTGTCCAGCAGACGAATGACCACACTTTCACCAAACATGGTGGGTACGGTGGACACCCGCAGATCCAGCTCCTTGCCCTGTACACGCAAACTGATGCGGCCATCCTGTGGCAAGCGGCGTTCGGCGATATTCAGCTTCGCCATGAGCTTGATGCGAGAGATAATCGCCGCTGTGGAATGGGCGGGGGGCGACTCTGTCTCGGTAAGCACACCGTCGATACGGTAGCGCACCTTGAGTTGTCCTTCAAAAGGTTCGACATGGATATCCGAAGCACGGGATTCCACGGCGCGTTGCACAATGAGGTTCACCAGACGGATTACCGGCGCTTCACTGGCGAGGTCTTTGAGGGTTTCTACATCAGCCTCACCTTCATCGTTATCGCCCAGACCATCGAGAATTTCTCCCATGGCGGAACGACCTGCGCCATAGAGTTTTTCGATGGCATTTTCGATGTCCGAGGGCAATGCCACCACGGGATGAACATCATGCCCACTGGCAGCCTCCATGGCGCTGATGGCAAATTCATCTGTGGGATCAGCCATTGCCAGATGCAGAAGTCCTTCTTCCAGAAACAAAGGCAAAACCCGGGATTCTTTGAGAAAGCGCTGTGAGACCGCATCTTCCAGTATCGCCACATCAGGAAAGGCTTCGGCATCAATGATGTCCAGGTGCATTTCTTCAGCAAATACCTGCGCCAGATCACGCTCGGACACCAGACCCAGCTTGTGCACCATATTCCATACGGAAACACCGCTTTCTTCCGCCAGGCGCCCTCCCCTGACGTAATCTTGGGCAGACAGTTTTCCTGAGGCTTCCAGCACGGAAGCCAGACGACTGTCTCCCTGCAGTTGTGCTGCCACTTCTTCCTCTGGCATGGTTTCTATTTGTTCTGTGTTCATCTGTTGTCCTGTAAGGCGCACTCCCGTCCGCCATGATGATTGGTACGCTCCGGCACCAGCCGTGTCAACAAGTCACTGAGTTTACTGCAATCGTAGTCTTTGCAGGCTATTTCTGCTTCTGTCATCGCCTGGGACAACTCTTCCCAGGGAACAGCCCGGTAACGCGCCTGCATAATTTTCTCATGAGCGGTTGCTTGCAGCGACTCTTGTTCATGAAAAAGTTCTTCGTAGAGTTTTTCTCCAGGACGAAGGCCAATGTATTCTATCGCAATATCTTCTTCAGGTTTTTTTCCCGACAAACGAATCATCTGTTCTGCCAGATATTGGATGCGCACGGGTTGCCCCATGTCCAGTACAAAGATTTCGCCGCCCTCACCCAAAACGCTTGCCTGCATGATCAACTGACAGGCTTCGCGGGTGGTCATGAAATAGCGTTCCATATCGGGATGGGTCACGGATACGGGGCCACCTTTTTCGATCTGCTCCTTGAACAAGGGAATAACACTGCCAGTAGAACCCAGCACATTCCCAAAACGCACAGTTATAAAACTGGTGGTTGAACGGTCATTGAGATTCTGGCAATAGATTTCTGCCGCCCGCTTGCTACTGCCCATGACATTTGCCGGATTGACCGCCTTGTCGGTAGAAATAAGCACAAATTCCTCTGCACCCCAGGCATCTGCCGCCAGAGCCACATTGCGCGTACCCAGAACGTTATTGTGAACCGCTTCTCTGACCTGCTGTTCCAGCAAGGGTACATGTTTATACGCCGCCGCATGGAACACCACCTGGGGAGCATAACGCTGAAAAATCCGCTCCACCACTTCCCGCTCGGTAATATCCGCCAGATGAGCAAAGGTTTCCAAGCCAGGAAAGCACTGTTGCATTTCACGCTCGATACTGAACAGGTTGAACTCACTATTTTCCAATAAGATCAGGCGTTTCGGTGCAAGCTCAGCCAATTGACGACAGAGTTCCGAACCAATGGAACCGCCCGCCCCGGTGACCAACACTGAGCGCCCGGACAAACCTTGTTTGATTGCCTGCCAGTCCAGCGCCACCGGGTCACGCCCCAGCAAGTCCTCGATCATGACTTCTCGCAGTTGATCAACGCGCACATTGCCCGACATCAGTTCTTTCAGTGGCGGTACGGTACGAAACGGCAATCCGGTTTCTTCGACCTTTTCGATGATGCGCTGCATCTGCTTCTTGTCTGCCGAAGGAACAGCCAGCATGATCAGATCAGCAGCCAGTTTACGTGCAATGCGGGGCAATTTGCGGCAGCTCCCCATGACCCGTACACCATGAATCTCTCGCCCTCGTTTGTTGGCATCATCATCCACAAATGCCAGGGGCAGATAGGCGCGATTCGGGTCCCGCAACAGATCCCGCGCCAGCATTTCTCCCGCACTGCCTGCGCCTACGATCAACACCCGTTGTGCCGTATTACTACGCCCGCCCTGATCTTTGAGCAGACGGTATACCATGCGCGGCAAGCTGAGAAATATCATTAGCAGAATGCCGTACAGCACCGGCACAGAACGAGGTACCCCGGTAAAATCCCGGAACAGCCATAACAATAGTGTCGCCAACAGCAGTCCGCTGAAAACCGCCTTGCCAATTCGAATCATGTCCGGCAATGAGGCAAACCGCCATACACCGCGATACAAACCAAACAACCAGAAAACAATCGCCTGCACCGGAATCACCACCAGCAAGCTCTGTAACGCCTGTTGCCAGAACCAATCCGGCACGCCTTCCAAATTGAAGCGCAGCAAATAGGCGCCAAGCCATGCCAGGGGAATCATGAGCAAATCATGTAGAAATGCCATCCCCCGATTCAATAACTTGTCTGCCAGTTTTTTCATGCGCCTGTGTTTTCCTTTTTCCTCACCATCAAAACAATGCCCGTATACAGCACGCCCCAGAATCCGATTATCCCCCATTGGACAACAACTTTCTGATTCAGTGCCATCAAAACCGACGCACATACTGCCAGCATCAGCCCGTACGCCCATAACACAGTGCGACGGTGACTCCAGCCACTTTGCACCAAACGCTGGTAACAATGCTCACGATGCGCCTGCCAGACCTTTTTTCCTGCCAGCAGACGTCGCAGCAAAGTCAGGCTTGCATCGACAATAAAAGGTGAAAAAATCAATACGCCGACCCACAACGGGAAAAGCCCTTCCCTGTCTGCCCACAACATGAGTCCTGCCGCCAGAAAACCTAATACCGGAGAGCCTGCATCGCCCATGAAAATTCTTGCCGGGGGAAAGTTGAATAGCAGAAATCCGCCACTGGCAGCTGCAATGATGGCAGCACTCAGCATAAAAATCGGATCCCCCGCCCACCAGCCCAAACCACTGAATGTGGAAAAACCGATCACAGCCATACCCGCGGCAAAACCATCCATGCCATCCATGAAGTTGTACAGATTGGTCATCCACAGCACAAACAGCAGCGACAGGGGCATGGCGATAGCACCAGGCAGCGCCAGGTTCAACCCCGGCAGGGACAGCTGATGTGGCAACAAACCCGCCATCAGTAGCAGCAGAGCGGCAACAATCTGCATCAACAGACGCACGCCTGGGGACAAGTCCCAGCGATCATCCATTCCGCCGATGATTGCCAGCAAACTTGTTCCAGCCAATAACCAGGAAAAAACACCTTGCCAGGGTGCAGCACCCACTATCCCCGCCAATCCCCAGGACAACAATATGGCAATAACAATCGCAACGCCACCACTGCGCGGCGTTGCCTGCTGGTGCAATGAACGCTCCCCCGGGTGATCCAGCACATGAAAAAAGGAACCTGGCAGAGAAAAACGCCAACTCAGCCACCCGGC
>CAYXOS010000068.1:11052-13728 GCA_964467115.1 uncultured Sedimenticola sp. | reverse complement strand
CTAAAACTTATAGGTCGCGTTGAGATAGAAATAACGTCCTGGCTCGTTGATCAACATCACATCACCTCCACCGCTTTCCAGCAAGGTCAGGTCTTTGTAGGTATTGCTGACCGCATAGGTCTGGTCGAAAACATTGTCCACACCCAGCACCAGATTGACATTTCTGGTCAAAGCGTGGTCTACCTTGAGATTCAGAACCATCCAGCTATCGAGCTTCTGCTCACCGTTGTCCTGGTCGAAATGAGTCCAACTGTCAGATCCAACCAATTCGATTTTTGCCAAACTATCCTGCATGTATTCCCAGTTGAGAGAAACAACCCCTTTCAGTGGTGGAATCTCTGGCAAATCAGTATCTGTTTGCCCAGGCTGGGCTTGATCTTTTTCGCCTCGCTGATACGCAAGCCCAAAATCCATGCTCAATTGATCAGTGAAGGTGTATGAACCATCGATGGAGAAACCATAGATGGTGGAATCAACATTATCAAAACGCTTCATCATTTTACTGTCATTGTAAACAATGAAATTATCCAGCCAGCTATAGAAAACCTTGGGCTTGATATAGAAAGAACCTGCGTGCCACTCCATACCCAAATCTACTTCTGTGTTGGTCACCTGATCAAGATCAGGATTTCCTATCACCATGGCTTTTCCGTTCATGGGCATGACGATATACAGCTCACGCGCATCAGGGACTCTTGATGCCTGCCCTACACCACCGAAGATCTTCACCCCTTCCTGCAATGCATAGGTACCAAAAGCGTAGGCACTAAAGGCGCTGTAGTCATTGGAAGACTGCTTTCCCGCAGGTTCGATACTTGTATCGTCATATCGCGCACCCAGTTGCAGATTTAAGTTGTTGAAGTCTCTGTCCGCTTCGACAAAAATTGCGGCATTATTGGTATCCACATCATCAATACTGACAAAGCCATCCAGCTTCGACATCATGCCTTTGGCTTCAAAAACACCATCCCAGTTACGACGACTGAAATCCAGACCCACTGTCATTTCAGTGCCATCAGTAAGGTCAAAAACATTCTTGACCTTGGCACCTCGCATTTCTGTCTCCAGATAATGGGTCATTTCATTCATGGAATTGGTTCCAGAGGAAAGGCGGTAGCGGGTAGACATGGGATGAGCAACTTGAGAATCATAGTATTGGAAACTCAGTTCTTTGGATAAAACCCCAAGATCGCGAACAATATAGTTCAAGTCAAAGATATCAGAGTCATCGTAAAGTGCATCCATTTTACTGGAAGGATAGAGTACGTCATCACTGCGATTTGCGGTGTAGCTTAGTTTCAGCTCCTGATTATCTGTTACGTCAACATACAGCTTACCCATGAAAGTGGCTTTATCGTAGGCATCCAGATCACGGTATTGATCTTTATATCGTGCTTTGCTGGTTGGATCGTAGTTTTCGATTTGTTCAGCAAAGTTGTTGCCATCACCATCTTCATATTGATCGCTGGTTTCTTTGGAAACACTCACCATGGCACGCACACGATCTGTACCCCCACTCAAAGTGGCTGCGCCTTTCAAGTAGTTCCAGCTTCCGACATTGAGACTCACTTCACCCTGCAAGCCTGATTCGGGTTCTTTAGTTATGATCTTAACTGCACCACTGAGGGTACCAAAATTTTCGACATCATAAGGGCCTTCGGTCACATCCACTGATTCAATATTGTTGGTCAGAATATGTGATGTGGGTGGATCCATACGATTGGGACAGGCACCGTATATTTTCCCACCATCAATCAGAATATTGATATTGTCTTTTTTCTGTCCACGCAAAATAATGTCATTGGCAATACCTGAACGGCGAACCAAAGATACACTGGGTACCTTCTTGAACAGGGCTTCTGCCAAATCGGCAGACTTGACTTCTTTGCCACTGATGTCATCCAGGCGGGTACCTTCGACAACGATTCCTGGCATTTCTTCTGTTTCATCTTGTTTTGTTTCCGGCTCTGCAGCCACAACTGTTGCACACAGGCTACTACATACAATAAAGGATGCCATCTTTCTTTTTTTCATTGGTTTTCAGTCTCAGTGATTGAAGGTTTGAATTTCAGTACATACAGCAATACTTATGCCAAGAACAAAAACCAATACTATTCAATATATTAGGAACCCCCCCTATCTACATTCAGTATTTTCTGTGTGCTTTGACCCTATCGATGTGCGATATAGCACAGTTTAATTCCCCCCTGAACATGAGGAAAACTTGTATCTATTCATGAGCACCAACGCCATTAAGACATCGGTTTCCCGATCAATGACAACAACAGCCTCCCCTCGTCGAATATTTCAGGCATAATCTGCCAAGAGGTTCTTTAAATATGAATATTGCCATCACCAGCCAAAACTTCCGCACCATCACCGGGCATGCCGGAAAGACACGTCGGTTTATCATTTACCATTGCACCACCGATGGAAAGATTGAAGAGATCGAACGCCTGGATCTCCCGAAAGAAATGTCCATGCACGCCTATCACGGCGAAGATCATCCTATTCAGATTGCAGATGTATTGATTACCGGCGGTTGTGGTGAAGGATTTATTCGACGCCTGGCACAGTGGGATATTCAGGTTATTGCGACCAGTGAAACGGATCCCCTGCAAGCCATAAACACCTATCTGTCTGGAAAACCACTACCCGCAGCAACAGCTCATGATT
>CAYXOS010000068.1:0-10952 GCA_964467115.1 uncultured Sedimenticola sp. | reverse complement strand
GCAGTCACCAGATAGCGTTGACTCCCCCCGGGGATGATGGCATCAAAGGGATAGCAGGTCAGCAAATTCAGTACCGATACCGACTGGTCACTCAATACCCACTGATCCTGCTCTGAAATCACCTGCCGCTGTTTTACGACATATTGCTGTGCCTTTCCATTCGGCAAATCCAGTTCAATAATATCGCCATCATCGAGGTCTTTCAGCCAACGAAAATGCGTATCTCGATGGCCACTGATGACGATATTCCCTTCTTCTCCCGGTATCGCAGTACCATTGACATGCCCAGGTCCAAAAGCAAGCACACGTCCACTGGCGCCTGCCAACACAAATTGATCTATTCCAAGAGCCGGTACTTTCAACCTTGCCACAGGCCAGGTATCCGCCCATGACCAGGGTTTGACCCGTTGCGCCCCATGTTGCTGTTGTTCCCAGGATTGGGCAATCAGATACTGCGCCAGCATCGCCTTGGCATGAATCCAACTGCCCTTTCCGATCAATAATATTGAAACAATCAGCAACCCAAATACAGCGCTTTTCTTCAAGATGCCCTCCGTCGCAGTAGCAGCACACTCATCAACAGGCCTAACATACCCAGCAACAAATATAGTTGTGCGGCCGTTGCCGTTTGCGGCAATCTTCCAAAGACTTTTGCTCTGCTCCAGCCTTTCGGCATTTGAACTGGAACCTGCTGGCTATCAAGGGACGCATCTACAGGACGCACCGGGGTCTTATCCACAGCAACCAGACTGGTATAACGACTCACCAAATGATGTTCCAAGGCAATATCCAATACCTGTTTGCGCACTTCCTCTGCGCTCAAGCCTCTTCCCATGAGCCCCATGAAATGATGGATGGCACGACGTGCCCAGAGTACATGTAAGCCCGGATAGTCGCGGCCACTGCGCACATTCATCTGCTGACGCCAGGGTTGTCCCGATCTGTTACCCGACGCCTCAACCTGTGAAAAAGGCTGGCTGCTCTTGACCGCAACCATCACCGGTTGCCCCACATACAGATCAGGAACAATGGCAGGCCACTGCGCAGCATCTTGTTGCCAGTCTATTTTTATATCGGTGAGCACAGGCATTTCCAGTTGCAACAACAGCCCTTGCATCTTTTCCTGAACCTCTGATACATCACCAATATAGGTAAAGCTGCCCCTACCTTGTTCTGCAGCTCTGCTCATGAAGAAACTATTGGGCGCAGAACCAATGCCTACAGTAAACAAACGGCTCCCACCGAGACGATTATGTATGAGGGTAAACAATGCTTCCTCATTTCCCACGTCACCATCAGTAATGAATATGATCTGACGAAGATGATCAGCGTATTCCTTGCCATCCAACGCCATGCTCAAGGCAGAATGCATTTCAGTACCTCCATCTGCCTGGAGTTGATTGATCCAGCGTAGTGCCGTTTGTCGATTTTGTTCAGATGCAGCCACTGCATCGGAAAACAACTGTGTCGCACTATGATTGAAGCGAATCAAGTTGAAGCTATCGCCTGGTTTCAATCGGGAAATCGCAAGTTTCAAAGCTTCTTTTGCCTGTGCCATGGATGCCCCATGCATAGACCCCGAAGTATCGACTACCAGAATGACTTCCCTGGGAGCAGGTTGAACCAGCTGTTGATCAGCGGGCGGAACCAGCATCAACAAACCATAGTGTTCACCCTTGTATTCTTCAGTGAACCAGGCAGCCATGGCATGGCTTGAAGAAGCAAATTCCCAATTGAGTTCGAAATCACGATTGGCGAGGGTCTTGCCATTGCTCAACACCACCCGATATTCGCCTTCGGACAATTCGGATACATCCACCGTATGGTAAGGGCTGGTCACATAACGCAGTGGCAACCCCGCGTGGAGATTGATCTGAATACTGAGCTGATTATCGACATCGTCTTCTGCAGCAACAGGGGGTGTTATATGACTGGCATCAGGAACCTGATCCGTATCCTGCGCCCAACCACTACTGGCATTGAATACCACTTCATCCTGATGCAATGGATTGCCGGGTATATAGCGTGGCGCTACCACCGTCGGGAAACGCAGGGAGTATCGTCCACCTTGATACTGCACACTCTGCTGATACTCGATCTCAACCTTTATTTGTTCCCCTGGAGGAATATTGGCAACAGCAGTAGTGAATATATTGGGACGCTCCTGCTGCAACAAGCTTGCTTGCCTGCCCTCTGCTTTGGCTTGCTCATACTGACGTTTTGCTTCTTCCCGTTCCTTGATATCACCTTCGATAAAGCGTTCACCAATCCATAAACGCAGATGATCCACTGCCGCATCATCCGGCAGGGGAAATACATAGATGCCTTCCTGCCATTCATCACTGCTGTTGGAAAAAATCTGTACTACCGACACCCGCCCCACCATACCACTGATATCCATCTGTACTTGGGTATCCAGCAGCGGTGATTGCACTGACTTTCCTTGCTGGTTTTGCATATACAGGCTGCCTTGTTTGACAGTTTCGAGTGTATCCATATCTGCTTTTGCCGCCGATGACCACATCATGACAGCAGCAATCATCAGCAAACCAAATCCCATACCGCTGGCGGTCGCCCAAAGCAATGTACGCCAAAATATCCTAGTCATGAGCTTGCCTCCTCTTGTTCCCAATCTGCTTCTGATTTCGCTCAGATACCTGTTTGACCCTTGTTCTAGACAAGGTGTTTGATCGTGGTCTATCCACCTCCATGATTTGAGCGAAGTTTCGCAGCCAACTTGCTGTACGTGCAGTATTGATGGTCATTTTTCTCTCCTGTGGGTTGAACCAGCGTGCCTTCCTTGGCGAGCATGCGATTGTCCTGATCTGCGCCGGTGTGGCAGGAGTTATTCAACCTTATGGGAATGCAAGGTTGATGATGAAATGTGCGTTGAGAGGGATGAAAAATGGCAAACCTGTGGCAACTCAGGTTTTCTGTTATCAGAAAAGATCGATCAGAGTTTCATAGCCGAGCGCTATTGGTAGAATTTACGCCAACTCGATACCCAGGCTTTAACCTGTTTCATGCGATTGACGGTGTTGACATACACACTGGATTGTTTGAGCTGCACGAGTTTCTCATAGCCGTATCGAATAGCAGAAAATGACAGCAGCTTCTCTTTGTTACCGACGAAAATATCGATAGCAGGAATCGCGATCAGGCCTTTGGACAGATAGACCAGAACCGCCCAACCAGGATGACCAGAACCAACCAGCGCTGCAGACAGCAACCCCAGCACTTCCATAGGAACAAACAAGGATAAATAGATACCCAACACCACATAGCGGCTTTTCTTCTGGCAATAGCCATTTACAGCTGCAATAAGCTTCCCATAGTGCTTGCGCCATACCAAGAGGCTATGCAGGGCATCCCATACTTCCTCGAATACGAGAAATATCAATACCAGCACAAAGAGTAGCGCTTTGCGCAGATTCAATAGAAGATGCAATAGACCATCACTGGACTTCAAACGTCGATTGGCGCGTGCAAATCCTCGTCGCAGACGTCTTGCCAACTGTTTAATCATAGGGATGAAGCGTCCTGGCAAAGGGCTGAAACAGCCCGTAGCGCCAGCGGCGCATGGCAAGCACTACCGTGGTGCCATTGCGTTTATCGAAAGGCAAACCCGCGTCTGTCTCCGACAAGGCGTTGAACTCACTGATCAATTGCTCCAATTTACGTTGAAACACGGCTATGGAGCTACTTGCGAGCATTCCATTCACCACGATCAGACGTTCATGTGCTTCATCAAAACGGGAATCAAAGAAATCGGATTGCAATTTTTGCAAGAAAAACTGCTGTATCGGACCATTTTCACGCCACCTGAAATTTGGCGCCACCAGCAATTTGACCCGATTTCCCGGAAGCAACTCAATCATCTTCAATTTATCCAGACGAGCAAGTAACTGTATGGCACGGGGTTCATCCATACGAAAATAATCCAGAATCTGTTCAAAACACCAGCGATTCAACACACATACCGCTACCAACAGCAGTTCCAGGTCAGCAATGATTTCCTGCTCCTGAGCCAGAGACAACTCCGTCAGTACCTGCGCCTGTTGTTCCTGCATCATCTGTATCAGATCAGAGATTTCCATACCCAATAGTTGGCACACTTGATCAAGACGTTGCAGGGAAAAACTCTGGCGGGAAAACAAACGTTTGACGCTGGCTTCAGACAACCCGAGACCAACAGCAATATCCGCATAGGTTTTACCCTGGGATTTCAATGCGGTTTTGAGTGTCTGAATCAGTTGCGATGTTTGCGCCAATACTTCTCCCCCAAATTCGTAGCCTATTTTAATACCGAATGGCAAGGAATATGCTACTTCCCCCATGATAGTAGCGTATTCCTTCACATTAGGCTAACCTGCATCCACCAAATAAATTGAGGATTTACACCATGGGTGGACTTTTCAGGTTAAAGGGATTTCTTCCGTTCATCGTCATCATATTTCTGAATGCTTTTGTTGACCTCGGGCATAAAATATTGATTCAGAATACCATCTTCAAAGTCTACGATGGTCAGACTCAAATCATTCTGTCTGCCATCGTCAATGCCCTGATTCTTCTTCCTTTTGTATTGCTCTTCAGCCCCTCGGGTTTTCTTGCAGACAGATTCCGCAAACCCAAAATCATGCAGATCAGCGCGGCTGTCGCTGTTGCCCTGACCTTGATGATCACCCTTTCCTATTATCTTGGCTGGTTCGAACTGTCATTTGCGCTCACATTTTTGCTGGCGGTACAAAGCGCATTCTATTCGCCGGCAAAATATGGTTATATCAAAGAGCTGACCGGTAGCGCACGACTCACCCAGGCAAATGCGGTGGTGCAAGCAGTTACCATCGTCGCCATTCTATCGGGAATTTTTGTATTCTCGGTCTTGTTCGAGCATTTCCTTGCAGAGAAGAATTTCAGTACAGAGTCGGATATTCTCAAGCATATGGTTCCTGTTGGCTGGATTCTGGTCATCTGCTCCATACTGGAATATGTATCGACATTCAGATTGAAAAATATTCCTGCCGAAGCGCCACAGCTACAGTTTCAAGTCCAGAGCTACGCCAGTGGAAGATACCTGAAGCAAAACCTGGCAAAACTGTACCGCAATCGTAATATCTGGCTGTCCATCATTGGTTTGTCCGTATTCTGGGGAATATCCCAAGTCGTGCTTGCTGCTTTTCCGGCTTTTGCCAAGGAGCACCTGGGAGAAACCAATACCGTAGTGATTCAAGGTTTGATGGCATGTTCAGGCATTGGCATCATTCTCGGATCGATAATTGCCGGACGTGCTTCGCGCCAAGGTATTGAAACCGGGCTGATTCCCGTTGGCGCAATAGGTATTGTTGTCGCCTTGTTTTTTACACCACAACTATCATCGACACCACTGCTGATTTTAGACTTTTTACTGCTCGGCATTTCCGGTGGTTTGTTCATTGTTCCCCTCAATGCACTTATTCAATTTCATGCCAGGGATGACGAATTGGGTACAGTGCTGGCAGGAAACAACTGGGTACAGAATATCGTCATGCTGGCTTTTCTTGGGGTTACAGTGATGTTTGCAACCACCGGCATCAACAGTACCGGCTTGTTTCACTTACTGACATTCACCGCCATCATCGGCGCAATCTACACAGTATGGCAGCTTCCCCAGTCTTTGATCCGCTATGTCATCGGCAGAATTTTCGCAGGAGGCTACCGCATCCGTATCATGGGTTTTGATAACCTTCCCGGACAAGGCGGTGTACTCATGCTGGGTAACCATATCAGCTGGCTGGACTGGGCAATGGTGCAAATTGCCTGCCCTCGCCCCATACGCTTCATCATGGACAGAAACATCTATCAACGCTGGTACCTGAAAGGATTCCTCAAGCTCTTCGGAGTTATACCCATCGCACCGGGTCACAGCAAAGAAGCCCTGGCACAGATAGGAGAATTGTTGAAACAGGGAGAAGTGGTTTGCCTGTTTCCAGAAGGCGCTATCAGCCGCAACGGGCAATTGGGTGAATTCAAAACCGGTTTTGAACGTGCGGTTCAGGAACTTGAAGAAGATGCCGCCGTCATCCTGCCTTTCTATTTGCGCGGGCTGTGGGGCAGTCGATTCTCCCGATCCAGCAAACAATTGCAGGAAAACCGCAACGACAGCTTACGCAGTCAAATCATTGTTGCCTTTGGGCAAGCCATGCCACTGCACAGCTCAGCCGCAGATGTGAAACACCAGGTATTCGAGTTGTCTGTAGACACCTGGAATCACTACACCCATAGCCTGGATCCCATTGCTCTTTCCTGGTTACGCACCGCAAAAAAACGCGGTTCACGCAGTGCGATTGCCGAAGCCAGAGGTGGCAGACCCTTGTCGGCACATCACAGCATGGCGGGTGTATTTGCTTTTTCAAAGCTGATCAAAAAACGTAGCCCGGAACAGAATATTGGTCTGTTGTTACCTACCAGTTCTGCGGGGTTGATCACCAATATGGCAACGCTATTGCTCGGAAAAACCGTGGTCAACCTGAACTACACTGCCAATATCACTGCATTACAGAGCAGTGTGGACAAAGCCGCACTCAAAAGCATCTACACCTCCCGGCAATTCATCAAGAAACTGGAAAAACGGGGCATGGAGATGCAACCCTTGTTCGCCCATATCGACGTCTATTATCTCGAAGATCTGGCAAAGCAGATCAGCAAGAGCCAAAAGCTGTGGTGGTTGATGTGCGCCAAGCTGCTACCGGCTCGATGGTTATACAGTCTTTTGGGAAAACCTGTAAGTATCGAGCACCCTGCTGCCATTCTGTTTTCCAGCGGCAGTGAAGGCGAACCAAAAGGCGTCGTGCTGAGCCAACGCAACATCATGGCAAATGTTCGCCAGGTATCTGATGTACTGGACACACACAGTGATGATGTGATCATGGCAACCCTGCCATTGTTCCATGCTTTTGGCTTGACCGTTACAGGTTTGATGCCCATGATCGAAGGCATACCGGCAGTTTGCCACCCCGATCCTACGGATACGCCAACCATTGCCAAGGGGATCGCCAGAAATCAGGCAACCATCCTCTGTGCCACGTCGACTTTCCTGCGCTTGTTCACCGCAAACCGCCGCGTTCATCCACTGATGCTGGCATCTCTGCGAGTAGTGGTCGCAGGTGCAGAACGCCTGAACCCCGAAGTAAGGGATGCCTTCAAACTGAAATTCAACAAGGAGATTTATGAAGGATATGGTTCTACCGAAACCACGCCAGTTGCCAGCGTGAACATTCCTGATCGCATCGATATCACCAGTTGGCATGTACAAGCAGGCAACAAACCCGGCACTGTTGGCATGCCCTTACCTGGCAGCAGCTTTCGCATCGTTGATCCCAATACCATGCAAACCCTGCCCACGGGAGAAGACGGCTTGATATTGTTTGGCGGATGCCAGTTGATGTTGGGATATCTCAAGGCCCCGGAAAAAACCGCCGAAGTCATTGTCGAACTGGATGGAAAGCGTTGGTACAAAACCGGTGACAAAGGTCATCTTGATAAAGATGGCTTCCTGACCATTGTCGACCGCTACTCCCGCTTCGCCAAAATTGGCGGTGAAATGATTGGTTTGAGCAGTATCGAATCCAGCATCGCGCCTTTACTTCCAGAACAAATAGAAATCCTGGCCGTAGCCATTGCAGATGGGAAAAAGGGTGAAAAAGTTGCGTTGTTGTACAGCGGTGACATAGAGCTGAGTGAATTGAAGGATATTGTCCAACAATCAGACTTGTCTGCCCTGGCACGTCCCGGAAAATACATACAGGTCGATGAGATTCCCAAGCTGGGTAGCGGTAAAAGTGATTTTGCCACGGCGAAAAAAATTGCTTTGGATACGGATAAGTGATGAAAACCGTAGACATCCATACCCATCTGCTCAGCCCTGAAGTCAGCTTTGACCGTTTGTTTGACAGATTTGCTGTCTATTTTTTCGCCAAAAACTTAGGCGTTGATCCGGCACAACTCAAGACCAACCCCTGGGAAACCTATGTGGCGGCAATGGCAGTTGCAGTAAAGCAATCACAACATATCGAAAAAACCTGCCTGTTTGGCGTTGATAGCCGAGTGGACAAAAAAGGCAGACAACAACACCGAGACAAAACAGTCTGCGCCATGAACCAAGATGTTCTCGATGTCGCAAATCGCTATCCAGATCAGTTCATCCCGTTTCTATCAGTCAACCCCCAACGCCCCGACGCTCTGGACTTGATCGACAAGTATTCAGAACTGGGATTCTCCGGCGCTAAATTTCTACAAAACTATTGGGGTGTTGATCTGAATAATCCTGATTTCATTCCCTACTACGAAAAACTTCGCGACAGGAAATTGCCCCTGATCGTGCATATTGGAAGCGAAATAACCATTGATTCCGACAAGCGTTATGAAGGCAGCAATATGTTGGATCTGCCTTTGGCTTGTGGCGTTACCGTTATCGCTGCTCATATGGGGCTGGGGCAATTTCAGCACAAGTTGTTTCCATGGAGAAACCTGTCCCGTAATCCTGCTTGGTTTGATGCCGATTATTTCCGTATTCTTGAACTAATGGAACAACACAACAATCTGTATGCCGATATTTCAGCCATGCTCATACCATTGCGAGCCAGAGCCCTTGAACATCTATCCAAACAAACCCAGATTCATCATAAATTACTGTTTGGTACCGATTACCCGGTGCCATTTATCATCTGGATGAACACCCATGGACTGAACAACAGCAGCAAAAGGAATTTGACCCGGATCACCAATCCCTTCGATCGATACGCAGCCACTATTCTTGAATTTTTCCCTGAGCACAATCCCATGTACACTAACTATCAACACCTACTGACTGTCTGATTCAGCATGATCAAAGTTTATGCTTTTTATTTGCTAGCAAGTTTTGTTTTTGTGACAGAAACATGGGCTGCTGACGCCCTCAAACCTTTTCGCAGTGACGGCTGCAGCTCCTTTCCCGACGGAACTATTCAGCAAAACACCCTGTGGCTGCGTTGTTGCTATCAGCATGATTTATCCTATTGGCAAGGAGGAACAAAACTGCAGCGAATGGTGGCAGATTATGACCTCCAGCAGTGCGTAAACGCTGTGGGGGAACCCACCATTGCCAAACTGATGCTGGCGGGGGTACGCGTAGGAGGCAGTCCGTATTTCCCCACCACCTACCGTTGGGGATATGGCTGGCCATACATGCGAGGATACAAACCTCTGGACGCAAACGAGAAAATCCAGGTTCAACAAAAGCTGATGAATATAAAGAAACCTCGGTTACCAATGATTCACAGGTAGTATTAACCCGGCATTGGAACAGTTCTTGTTCAGGGCTTCAAGACATCCTGTCAAGGTACAAAGGTATCCAGATCTTTCGGAAATACAATTTCTCCAGAATAATTCTGTCGTACCAATTTCAAGGTTTCATCCTGACGCTTTGCACTGCGCTTCATCAAATGAGTCAACAACAGTTTCTTGACTTTTGCTCTAGCCGCAAGCTTACCAATATAGCTGGGTTTCATGTGCAACAACTGCCCTGCTCCGGTTTCATCTTCGGGAATGGCATTGTGCGCCACCAATATATCAGACCCCTTGGCAAGATCAGGCATGGTGTGAAAACGTCCGCTCATATCACCTGTAAAGCTGATAACACAGCCCGCTAATTCCACTCTATAACCCAGCGCTGGAAGAACCGCATGATGCACGGATACTGCCTTGATCCTGATACCATTTTTATTGTAAACCTCGTGTTCATTCAATAACTTATATGAAGATGCTACAGTTTTCGGAACAATTTTATAGCTGCTACCTACTTCAGGATTGATAAATGAATTCATATAAGGATATACGCCACTCTCCCGACCAAAGAAACGTTGTAGAAACTGATCTGCAGACGGCAAGTATTCGTTACCACTCGGGCCAATCAAGATAACGTCGTTCTGCTTGTCAGTAAAAAAACCACCTTTGACATAGGCAGGAAAATCGGAGCTGTGATCGATATGGAAATGACTGAACAGAAACACATCCACATCTGAGTACTTCGCGCCAGCACGCTCAAAATTTTGGACTGTCCCCGCCCCGGCATCAATGACAACCCTGGCTTTGCCATCCAACCACAGTAAATACCCCGTAGATGCCTGGTCATTCCACAATTCAGGACCGGCAGTCCCCAACATCTGCAACTTGACCCGGGGAGACTCACAAGTAGATTTGGCCATGACCGTAGCAGGCAGAAAAATACTAACCAATAACAGCGTTACTATTGATCCCCACGACCTGGAAAACAGACGGGTGAATGCATACGGAGGTTGATCAATCAATAACATGCTATTTCCTCTACTGTTGCCCCATACAGGGTCGCCATACCGGGATTCCAATCTTCACGTTCAATCTCGACAGCGGTTCTATGCCACAAATAACAACGCTCTTTGCCACCAAACGGCTGTGTTCGAATCACCTTTGCTCCGCCCCGATTTTGATACTGCTGCACATGGTAGTTCATTCGAGCCACCTCGTTCACACTAAATGCTTCCGCAGTCAGTCCTTCGGGAAGTATAGGTGAAAAATCCTTGCGATCATTGTGTAGTGGCAATTGATAATCGCGAACAGCTTGTTTCAATTTCTCAACGGAAACACGAGGCTTCGGTCGTGCAACGACTTGCCCACTGATGGTTTCGCGCTTTTTTCCTGAATTGTCCATCCGCTGTTTGTGTGAGGCTGTTATTTTTTCTGAGTCACCCTCTGCGAGCAATAGCAGGAAATTCTAGGCAAACATAGGCAGGATTGGTGTTGATGCTATTTGACCCCAAGTTTTACATCAATGGTTCCATTTTCGCTTTGAGCAGCGAATAGCAGCATGAGCCTATATAATACCCACGGATATTGGCAACCGTTGAAGGAGCAGTCATCTTGTCCCAAGTAGACCAGTTTGAAAGTGTTTTCCGTTCTGC
>CAYXOS010000067.1:7048-14038 GCA_964467115.1 uncultured Sedimenticola sp. | reverse complement strand
ACTTTTGGGAATCTTGGGTTTATTCTGCACCAAGCAGATTGTGCCTGAAATGCTTGATAACAAGGTGGAGTTCGCGGCTAACCCCGCCAGGGCATCCGCTTTTTTGGAAACGCACGCACTTATTATCTTCCCGGTGACGAAGTTATCGGGCATTCCCGGTGCGAGATGTGAGTTCGTGAATTGATAGAGCCGCCCAAGAGTAAATCAGCACTTCCCATTGTTTCGGAGAAGTTGTTCGGCAACCAATGTAATGGTTGGTTGAGTTTTGTGGATGGATTGTGATTTTTTTTTGCGTTTTCTCCTGTAATTGTCACCATGGATTTCGATAAACGTGGCATAGCGAATAATTCTGTCGATGGTGACCACAGTCATTTACGTGTCCGGGAAGATCTCACCCCAATTACTGAATGGTTGATTTGACGTAGTGATCAAGCTAACACTTTCATACTGATGGGCAATATGCTCGAACAGCACCTGGGTCTTTAACCTTGTCTTTCTTACGCGGCAAATACTGTTGACAGTCAATACCCGATATTTATCCAGCCGGGTTATTTTTGTTATCAGATCTAGGTCTCATTCTTATTTTTCAATGACTTACAGCTATGGAAAATGGCGGAACATCCATGTGCTACACACAGGCTGTCGAAAAAACGGTGTTTTTCCACAGCCTGTAAATAGTTCCTTGGGTATTCACTATACCCAAGCAATACCCTCCTAATACCTGGGGCTTAAACATAAGAGTGTTCTAAAATAGACATATGTGAAAAGCATCACAATTTATAAATTCCATCTGCTTGTGATGAAGCTATTTTTCAGTTTGGGATGAGCCGCGTTAGCTGTTTAATCTTGTTTCCGAAAAGAAGTTAATCGGAGTATGTCAATGATGATTATCAATAAAAAATTTATTGTTTCTGCTTTTGGTTTAAGTCAGCGTGATTTGGGGATGTTGGGTCGTGGATTACGCCTATCATCGGGGCGCTCTCGAAGCTATGAAATGAAAGAAGACTCAATAACCGACGCCGATATCGTGGTAGTGGATTCCAATAGTTTGGAAAAACTACCAAAGCTCAGAGAAAACCAGGGTTTGGTGATTGTCCTTGATAAAAAAGCTATTCATATGGAAGGTATTCAACAGCCTTATACTGTGAATCGTCCATTGTTGGCTCCTCGGGTACTCGATGTACTGGATCGGATAACAACAGAAAAACTCGGCTTTGTTCCCGAATTAGTAGTGGGGGCGATTGCTGAAGATGACGTAAATTTCCTCCATGGGGAAGAACAAGCCATTAAAAGTCGGATATCAAGAACTCCCTTGTTGTCAGACAAGCCCAATGCTCTTAGAGAGATTGTAGATGCTCGTAAAAAGAAAGTGTTAGTCGTTGACGATAGCTTGATCATACGTGAACAAATGAAACTTATTCTGGAAGAACTGGGTTCTTCAGTAACCACTTGCAGCAGTGGAGAAGAAGCCTTGCAAAAGGTGGGGCAAGACGATTTTGACGTGATATTTCTGGATGTCATCATGCCTGGTTTAAGCGGTTTTGATACCTGCAAAAAGCTAAAGATGAAGGAAAATCGTAATACAAAAGTCATTATGTTGACTAGTAAAGGTTCGCCAGTGAGTAGAGTAAGAGGGCGATTGTCTGGGGCTAACACTTACATTACTAAGCCCGCGACTGTTGACAAGCTGGCCAGATATATTTGAGCAATCAATAGCGATATATTTGAACGCTACTCACTTGGTTTTCATAGCCTATTCATTTTATTCCCATTGATAAATTAATACTGAGGTTTAGACAAGATGTATACAGATACCGACGTTTACGCAGCTCCTGGATTTAGAAATAGCGATCCTGTTTTTGCTCCCTTGGGAAGTGGTCAAGGTGTAGGTTCTGGGGGGGGTATAAAAACCATATTGATTGTAGATGACTCGATGTTGGAACGTGAGAATCTCAAGGGTATTCTGGGCGCTGCTGATTTCCAGGTATTAGAAGCAGACAATGGAGAACAGGCGATTGAGTTGGCAAAAACCACTCAGCCCGATCTTGTTTTTCTCGACATAATGATGCCCGGCATGGATGGTTTTGCCACTTGTCGTTCATTGCATGGAGGCGATGAAACTAAAGCTATTCCCATAATTATCGTCAGTAGCAAAGCCAATCGATCAGATAAAATCTGGGCTGAGCAGATGGGAGCCAAGGGCTATATTACCAAGCCATATACAGCTGAAGAAATTATGGAAAAGATCGAGCAGGTTGCTTGAATCTAAATCTCAATTTGGCAACTGACACTGGTGATCATATGAATCTGCATCTTCGCCCTACTCAGGCTTTGAGCACACAATTCATCTTGCCCAATGCCTCTGAATCGCAAAAAGCCTCCCAACAGCAAATATGGCGGCGTAGAGCGTTGCGTATTGGACGCTTTGATCTGGTTTTGAAACATGAACCTGCTATGGAATTACTTAGGGAGCCTCGCATCTATCCCTTGCCCTTTGCGCCTGCATCCTGTGTGGGGCTGATAAACCGCAGAGGGAATCTGATTCCTGTTTTTGATTGGCAGAATGACTTTGATGTCATTGAAGAAGAGCTTAGTCACGCCAACGTGTTGGTTCTAGGTCGGGAAAACAATGCCGTTGCGATAGTTATCAGTGAAGTATTGGAACAACTTTCTATTCAGGGTGAAATCGATTTCACCCTGGCGAATGGTCAGGATCTGCCTGCTTCTTTGTCTAGAGCGATAGATGGGATCATTCAACATCAGGGAAAATTATATTTTCAATTGGACCATGAAATGGTTCTGAAGCAAATCACCCCTAATTAGTCATTTCTCCAAGGTGTAAATCAAATGAAAAGAAGTAACCTGTTTTTGGCAGTGCTTAGCGGTGCCATGTTGCCAATGGCTGTTGCTACAGCTGCTGATCCCGGAATTGAACCGGGCTTAGTTCGTATCGCTGGTGTCATGGATCTTGAGGGGCGATCTCGAGGTTTAGGGCAGGGAATGAAAAAGGGCATTGAAGCGGCTATTAAAGGGCAAATAATCAATGGGCGGAAAATAGAATTTCTGACCGCTAATGACTCCTACACGCCCACTAAAACGGTTGAAGCGACTAAGGCGATGTTGCAGCAGTCTCCATTTTTGTTTATTGGCAACGTAGGCACACCCACCGCTAAGGTTTCACTGCCGATTTTGGCTGAAGCCAATGTTCCCGCTGTCGGTTTTTTTACCGGAGCAGGTCTGTTGCGCCCAGGTAAAGGTCCGATCCTCAACTATCGTGCCAGCTATGTGCAAGAAACGGCTGCGGTTATTGATCGCGCATTAGAGAATGGTGTACCCGCCAATACCATATGTGCTTATGTACAAAATGATGCTTATGGTATGGCAGGCGTTACGGGTATCTTGAAAGCATTGCGTAACAAACCTGGTGCGGAAGCCGCTGTTGCCTCGCTGGAGGAAGTGTTGGCAATGAGTGGGAATAATCCTCCACGAAACGGTGTGGGGCCTGTGGGCGTGTACCAGAGAAATACTTTCACGGCACGCCCTGGCTTTGAATCACTGAAAGCTTGGGAGAAAAGCCAAAATACACAATGCCGTGTGGTAGTAACGGTAGGGGCGTATCAATCCATAGCCAAGTTTGCGGGTTACTCTCGCTATAAGGGCAGAGATTGGGTTATCAGTGCCGTGTCTTTTACTGGGGCGGAAAACTTTGCCAATGCGCTGCGTGCCAATAAAGCCACCAACAACATATTGATGACACAGGTAGTTCCATCATTGGATTCCTCACTTCCTCTTGTGAGCGAAGCCCGTAAAGCACTGGGCGAAGACTATGGTTATGTAACACTCGAGGGATACATCGTCGGCAAATTGTTTATGAATATCCTTGAACAGTCGGGTAAACAACCTACGCGCAAGAGCTTTATGAATGCGGCACTAGGCAAGACATTTGATTTGGGTGGTTTGAAACTCGATTTTAGCAATGATAACCAAGCATCAGATCTGGTGGTTCTAACCCGATTGAGTGATCAAGGCTGGATTTCCCTTAAAGATGGGCAATGGATTGAATGAATTTGCTTTGGTCCAGTGTTATCAAATTCAAAAAACAGATTCGAACAAAATATTAAATTGATTTTAATGAGGGAGTTTAATTCTCATGTTTAACAAATTAGGAATTGGTACACGTTTGCTGCTATTGGTGGCAATCCTGGTATCAGTAGTATTGTTCCTCTCGGCGGTGGCAACCACTGACTTTAAAAAGGCCGGTGCCAACCAGCAAGTACTCAGTGAGTTGGTGCATCGTGGGGCAAAGCTACGGGCAGTGGAAGATCTAGTGGGCCAGAAATTACGCGATACGCTGTTTAATCTTAACGCGGGTGCTTTGACTTGGGCAGATGCACAAAATAACCTGCAAAAGCTGAAATCAGATCTGGATTTTTTGTGGACCTCATATCTAGAGACTATGCCAGAATCGGATCGAGAGCAAAAAGCCAAAGAGGTTGATTCAGCCCTGCAATCTGTGCGTGACACTATTAGCGAAGGTTTACGTCTTACCAAGTCAGAAGACTATTCGTCTCTTGCTTTGTTTGTAGAAAACGATGTCACCCCAGCCCTAGCTCCCTTTCTTCATGCCTTGGTAAAAGAATCTGATGATTTGTCAGGGGCCGCCGAACAGTTATTGTTGAAAGCGCAGGAAGATATTACACAGTCTACCCAGCTATTGTATGTTGTTATTGGTATTGGCTTGTTTTTGAGCTTGTTGGTTGGTTGGATTGTATACCGCTCTATTACCAAACCTTTGGCAGTAGTGTCGGATACCATCGAAAGCATCGCTCAGGGTGATGATAATGCCCGCACTGAGTTGGATGGTAAAGATGAAATCAATCAACTGGGTAAAGCATTTGACCAGATGCTCGAAGAAAAATCGCACTATTTGCAGGAAAAGGAAAAAGAAACCGAAGAGTTGAACGATGCGGTACTCAGTTTGCTTCAGGGTGTATTTTCTCTTAGCCAAAAAGACCTGACGGTTAAAGTACCTGTTTCGGAAGATGCCACAGGGCCAGTTGCCGATGCAATCAATTTGATGGCCGAAGAAACCTCTAAGGTGTTGTGGAACGTGCAACAAATTGCCCAAGCGGTAGAAGGGTCATCCAGCAAGGTTGATGATCAAGCCAAGGTGGTTAGAGACAACTCTGAAGATCAGACTAAGTCTATTGCTAGCACTATGAATACGCTGAATGTGGCATCTGAAAAATTGCAAGCCATTGCCAAAGTGGCACAGCAGGTCAATCATCAAGCGAATGAAACGTCAGTTGTTTCTGGCGAGGCTTTAAGTACAGTAAGTGATTCTGTGCAGAGTCTGGATAAAGTTCGTGCTGCTATTCAAGAGGCAGGTAAGCGTATTAAACGTCTCGGTGAACGCTCCCAAGAGATCGGTAGTATCGTTGATGTAATCAACAGTATAGCTGAGCGTACTACTGTATTGGCTCTCAACGCCAGCATGCAGGCTGCTTCTGCAGGAGAAGCGGGAAGGGGCTTTGCTGTGGTTGCCGACGAGGTTCAGCGTTTGGCTGCTAACGCTCGTCAATCTACTGATCAGATAGCAGGATTGGTAAAAAATATCCAGGTAGAGACTTCTGACACTATTTCCACTATGGATACGGTTATCAGTGAAGTAGTTGAGTCATCTGAAAAGGCGCAAAAAGCTGGTGAGCAGATGAGTATCAACCAAGCTCAAATTGACCAGTTGGTGAAATCGGTGGAAAGCATCGCAACTGCCTCTGTGGAGCAGGCGAAAATAGCACGAGATCTGTCGATAAAAACAGAGAATATCAATGATAAAATTGCGAATACTCATGAAGCCATCGTTCACCAAATGGATCAGACCAAAAAGCTGACCGTTTATGCAACAGATTTGGTTTCTTCAGTAAGTGTATTCAAGCTTCCTGAACTTGCTGACTCCTAAGAATATACCCTAGGACGATGAAAAAAATATTGCGGCAAAAAGTTAGTCAAGAACTCGAGCAACTCATTGAGGTGCTCGCTGATACGCCACAGAAGGTTAACCAGGTTGCGGAAGAGTTAGTTGATGTTGCCGCGGATTTGGATCTAGAGCCATTGTCGGAACTTAGTGAATATTTGCTGATTTTCGGTGATGTAACCGATGAGAGTCAGAAAGAGTCCGTACTAATTCAAATGGAGACATGGTTGGAGCTGTTGCTATTGCTGTTTGAGGATAGTGATTTTGATCAAACGGAAAAATTGGTCATCCAATATGAATATTTGAAGCAGCAATTGCTGGAAAAGGCTGACTTAAAACTTCCAACAGAATTGGCAAATCAATTGCTATCTCTGGCGGCAAAGCCCGATCAGGAGTCGATTCAGCAGAATGAGCAATCATCCAGCAAAGTATCTGATATTGAAGATGAAGAACAAGCGCCTGATGATCTTCTCCACAATGACCTGCGGAACGATTTAGCTGACTCTATCGAGCAACTTGTTGAAAGCTCTACCAATGCACCTGTAGACATAGATCAAATTCTGGAGGCGTTTGCTGATCTTGCTGAACAAGCTGATATTGAACCTTTGCGGGAACTCAGCGACTACCTAATGATTCAAAATGATGTGGCGGGAGAAGCATTAGATACAGGGGTAACAACATGGTTGCAAACATTATCCCAAGTTATAAGACACGGTGATCCTCAATCTAAAGAATCACTGAACTTGTTATACGCTACGTTGATTTCTGATCTGCATCAGAAAGCCGATTTAGAAATAGCGCCAAGTTTGCTCGACCAGTTTTACCATTCAATGGAAGACTTGGGTTGGGAGGCTACTGAGCCTAATGCCGAAACGGACATAGTAGAGGTAGCCGAAGTAGCCGAAGTAGCCGAAGTAGCCGAAGTAGCCGAAGTAGCCGAAGTAGATGAAGTAGATGAAGTAGATGAAGCAGATGAAGCAGATGAAGCAGATGAAATAGCTACTGCGATTCAAGCG
>CAYXOS010000067.1:0-6948 GCA_964467115.1 uncultured Sedimenticola sp. | reverse complement strand
AGATGAAGCAGATGAAGCAGATGAAGCAGATGAAATAGCTACTGCGATTCAAGCGCCCCATCATCCCCAACCTGCTGCGCTATTGTTACCGAAAACAGATGCCAACCAGCGCCTTATTGAAGCGTTTAACACCGAAACAGTAGAGCAAATTTCCACCTTAGCTGAGCAATTGTTACAGCTGCCAAATGCTCAAGAAGTGGATTATGAAACCTTGGCTCGTTTTGCACATTCAATACGTGGTGCGTCTGCTGTATTAGGGTTGGAGCCGTTGGCAGAACTCGCAGAAATTTTGGAACAAGCACTGGAAAAATCACTGTTGCAAACGCCCGATGAGTACCAGCAGCTTAGCCTGCAAGGAGCGGGAAAACAGTTGTTGGTGTTGCTTAAGGCATGGAAATCGGCGTCCCCCTATTTTGATGATCCGTTGCATCAAATCATTCATGAGTTACATGATGCATTTCTTCAATCTTCATCAATCGCAGAGTCTTCTGATGAGCTTGCTCTGACATTGGATCACCTGTGGTTGCAACCCAAAGTTGATCTCGATCCTCGGCTAAGGGATTCCTTCTTCCTGGAAACACCTGATCAAGTAGTCGAGTTATCAGAACTATTGCAGTTGGCTGGTCGTGATGAAGTCATGGATATCAATGCGGCTATGCGTCTGGCTCATACCATAAAAAGTAGTGCAAATCTTGCTGGATTGGGCATGTTGCAGGATTTGGCTCATCTGCTGGAAGACTTGATGGAAGCCTTGGGTGAACATGGTGGATTGAAAAACTATCAGGATTTGCTCAGTGAAGTAGGTGATCTGTTTTCCTTGATTGGAGAGGGATTGGAATCAAGGGCTGAACAGATTGAGGCACCGATCAGGGATATTGTTGGGCGGTTACACATCGCAGTTGAAGACGTCGCTGGCTCAGCTTCAGAATCTACCAAGCCACTGTCTGACTCGGCAACAGCTGAGACTGAAGCAGATGAACCTGAAGACCCGTTTGAAGTGTTGGCATGGTCAGAAGATGCGCCTGCGGATTTGGTGGATGAGTTTTTTGATCAGACACCGGAAATCCTCAAGACTTTGGGAGAATCTATTGGTCAAGCATCGTCCTATAGCCATGGGCAGATTGCTGATACGCTAAAACAGTTGAGCCATTTGCAAAAAATGTCAGCAAGCATTGGGCTGAATCGTATCGTAGAACTGTTTTCAGTATTGTTGCCTTTCTATAGTCGCTTTGCCAATTACGCCCCAACTGCTGATGATCAACAGGCGCTTGAGGACGTTAGTCGTTATCTGGTGAATCTTAGTGCTGCATTACTGGGTGAGGAAGAGCCGCAAGCTGGGCTTGGGGAGTTGATATCGACCCTTAAGTTACAAACTGCAAAACCTCAAGTTCAACCTACAAAAGAAAAAGCACTACGGGAAAAGCAGGGGGCAGCCGAAGAAATTATCCGTATCCCGCTGTCTACGCTGAACCATTTGCTCAGCCAAGTGGGTGAATTGTCGTCTAACAACACTTTAATGCGTAGTAGCATGGAAAAAGTAACAGATTTGTTGCTGACTTTGCAGCAAAGAAGTGTCGATACCCGTGAGCTATTGAAAGAACTAACCTTGTTGGTTGAAACCCGCAATTTGGGTACAAATTCTACACTTAGCAATAATGCCGACTTGGATCCCTTGGAAATGGATCAATACAATGCATTGCATAGTCATACTTCGGCATTTGCTGAGGCGATGACAGATACACTCGTTCTGCAGCGCCAAGCCAGTATCGAACTTGACAATGCCAATGGCTTTGTTGGTATTCAAGATCGGTTAAGCCGCGAGATCAGTGAGAGTGTGCTTGCTGCTCGCATGGTAACAGTGAATTCGCTGATACCAAGAATGGAACGCACCGTGCGTGAAGCAAGCAGAGCTACGGGTAAGCAGGTGCGCTTGCATGTCAAAGGCGAACATCTACTGCTTGATACCAACGTATTGAATATTATTCGAGACCCTCTGATGCATTTACTGCGAAATGCGGTCGATCATGGTATCGAATCTACCGAAATCCGCCAGCAAAAAGGCAAGCCACTAGACGGCAATATCTTCCTGAATTTTGTTCACAAAGGCGGCAGAATATTGATTCAGGTGAGTGATGATGGCGCTGGATTTTCATTGGATGTTATCCGAGAAGCGGCAAAACGTCAGCAAGTGGATGTGGATCAATTAGACTCCCAGGCATTGCTTCAACTCCTGACCGAACCCGGTTTCACTACCCGAAAGAAAACTACCAATATTTCCGGTCGAGGTGTGGGCCTAGATGTAGTGCGAACCGCAGTTGAGAAAATCAAGGGTCAGCTGAGTTTGGGTGACAATGATCAAGGGGGATCATTGTTTGAAATGTTGGTGCCGATAACTTTGGTTTCCGTCCCCTCCTTATTTGTTGATGTCTCCGGTCAGATAATGGCATTGCCTAGCGAAAATATTGAACAGATTTTGTACTGTGAAACAGAGCAGATAAAACCCTTGGGTAGTGGTTGGAGCTATGTTCACGAAGGTCAGCCTTATGTACTGCGTAGCGTCGATAGCCTTCTTGGTCGTGGAAAAGACTCCGGCGAAGCCTTTGCGGCAGGTGGCGTTATCTTGTTGTTACGTGTCCAAGGTAAAGCAAGTGCTATTTATGTCCAATCTGTGTTGGAACGACGTGAAGTAGTGGTTCAGCCTTTGAGTCAGTGGTTGGGAACGGTTAAGGGTGTCATTGGTGCCTGTATTTTGGCTGATGGCGGTGTAGGCGCCGTGTTGGACTTAACCACGTTGCTGAATTCTGATCTTCCCAGTGCAAGACCCGTTTACCCTGCCGCTACAAAGTTAGTCGCAAAACAATCATCGAATTCTTCTAAAGCCATAATGATTGTAGATGACTCTCTAAGTGCGCGTGAAGCAGCAGCCATTGTGTTGGAGCGAGAAGGTTATCGAGTGATCACAGCAATTGATGGTTTTGATGCAATTCGTAAAATGGAACAGGAAATACCTGCGCTGGCATTGGTAGATATGGAAATGCCCAATATGAATGGTATTGAGTTAACCCAACATATTCGTGCATCAAGGGAATTGCTTGATTTGCCACTGGTGATGCTGACATCCCGTTCATCACCCAAACATCAACAAATGGCAACTGCCGCGGGCGTAGATGCTTATATTACCAAGCCTTTTGATGAGGCGGCGTTACTGAAAACTATGAAACAACTGATTTCAAAGCAAGGCATCCAGGTTGAAGAGGTGTGCTCATGAGTGTAGCCATCAACCTTGTGGCAGGATCTGAAACCGGTCCTTGGTTGCGTCTGGTGATTGATGATTGGTCGTTGGTGATCGCTAAATCACAAGTGCTGGCTTTGGAAGAGTCAAAACGAAGCTCGTCAGTATCAGTTGGTGCTCTACACTTGGTCGATAGCGAACGGGGCTGGCCTGTTTTTGACCTAACTGTAGATTTGAAACCAAAGGCAGTAGCCTTAAGGCGTTATTGGGTGTTTCTCAAGAACTTTTCGCTGCCCATTGGCATTCAGGCTGATCGAGTAGATATTCTTATGCCAGAAGATCTGCGTACCCGGGCAGAGGTTCCAGGGTTGCTTAGCGACAATCGCTATGTACGGTCGATGTTTGTATTGACAGATGGGAGTATCGTTGCAGAAATCGATGCCATCTTGCTGGCTTTGCAGTTGACTGAAAGCCTTCCAGAAAACACCGTTATCGAACTGGATTCAATAGGGGGAGCGGCAAATGATTGATGCTGTTGAAGCTTGGTTGTTGAAAACAGGTGGTGATATCGACTTAGCTGTGGGCGCAGCAAATATGGTTCAGCTATTGGACAAACCAACTACCTACCGAATACCTGCTACACCTGCCTATGCATCTACCGTTCTGTTATGGGAGAACCAAGTGGTTTCTGTCCTGGATCCTCGTGCCTGGTTGTTTGATAGTCCGTTACGAGATGCAAACTATGTAGCCTTGCTTGCTTATCAAACAGCACCCATGGAACCATTGAAATATGGCGCAATGCGGCTTTCTGAAGTGCCAGAGTCAATACAGGTGGATGACAGCATGAAGGCGATGCCTGAAGTGCAGTTGTCTGATGCTGTAGAAGCCGTTTGTGATAGTGCTTTTACAGCATTTGGACGTAGCATATTGATTCCAAATCTGGAATCTATTTTTGATCAGAAAAAAACAGCGACAGAATATTAGCAGGCTGTTGAAAAACACCGTTTTTCGACAGCTGTAAGCCCTTGAAAATGAAGGAAGCGGGAAACTGTATTTTCCGCTTCCATGGTTTAAAAATCCATGGAAGGGATATTTTCAATATCCTGTTAGACGCTTTAACTGAATAAATTCACTATATATATCGAGGCAGTACAATGGCAACAAAAGTTACCCGTTCCGGACGTAAGCAGATTAGTCTGCTATCGAAATTTCATCGTTCAATTATTTTGATATATGTTCTAAGCGTATTGGGAAGCATTCCTGTCGTTTACTATTTCACCAGTCAGCAAGCAGATCAGAATGCACACAAGGAGTTGTCGCTAATAGTGGATATGATTGGCTCTATTCGAGACTATGTATCTAAGGATTTGAGGCCGGGTTTATTGGAAGCCGAATTGTATCATTCACCTGGTATGTCGGGCACGGTTACCACAGGTTTGGTGGCTGGGTATTTCAAATCGAGACAGCCAGACTATTACATAAAGATTTCCTCAGATAACCCGCTGAATATACGCAATATGCCAGAGCCTTTGGAACGTACATTGCTAAAACGCTTTCGTGCCGATGATGGGTTAAAAGTGATTCAGGAAACAGGCAAAATCCGTGGAAAAGAATTGCTGGTATCGGCTAAACCATCAATCGCAAAAAAAGGTTGTCTGCGTTGTCACGGAGATGCAGCAAGAGCGCCCAATGCCATTAAATCAGAATATGGTGTTGATAGTGGTTACTCCTATAAGCCTGGTGATGTGGTTGGGGTGTCTGTAGTTGGCGTGCCGTTGGATGATGTGAATGCCTTGGTCATCAAACGTGTTCTAATTGCGGTTCTTGCTTTGACTATCGTGTTCGCGGTGATTGTACTATTGATCAATGCCTTGGTTAAGAAAAGCATTATTTATCCCGTAGTAAACATTACGCAAATGGCAGCGGCATTGAGTAAAGGTGATTTGGAACATGAAATTGATCAACAGCAAGGCAGTAAGGAGATCAGCGAATTAGCTAGTGCGATTGAGCGTATGAGACGCAGTATGGCAGCGGCAATGAAACGCATCCAGGGATAGCCATCTGGCTATTTCTGGGAATTGATGGTACTTGAAATGTTCAAATAGGGCATGATATTCACCGCTAAGCGATGCCCTTTCAGAGCAGTTCAGGTGCCAGCGGTGAATTCATGAATAGAACGGAAATTCCTAAGAGCACTCCTCGCCTTGTTATGGGAGGTGGTAAACGAGAGAAAAGCTATGAGTGAGCAGATGGATTATTCGAGTTTGATGCAAGCTTTGCAGGCGAAATTGGTAGAGAAAGTCTCAGGGATGATGTTTATCAGCCCTCAGAATGGACGACCAATTGTGATGGCAATTAAAGAAGGTGTCGTTTGTTCGATCTATTCCAGTACTTCTAAAGGCAGGGCAGCATTGAGCCAATTGGCTGAAGTTGAACAATCCAGCTACCAATTTAACGCTACTGCTGCACCTATGATACTACCTGGAACAGAAATAACCCCAGAAGAGGTGTCAGATGTGCTGGGTATTTCGTCTGTTGTAGTAACTGCTGCCACCTCTTCTTCCCAAGGTACTACAAGGGAAGCTGACCCAGATTTTCATGCTCGAGCTCTAGCGCTAATCAAAGAGCGACTTATTGATATTATGGGGCCGTTTGCCAGCGTTATTCTGCAAGATGCTTTACGTTCTTCATCTTCCAGTCATTTTAATAGCGTTGATGATACGGAAGACCTATTGGAAAAACTGGCTGAAGAAATGGATGATAAGCAAGAAGCTTTGCAGTTTTCTCGACAGATTAAATCCGCATTGGAAAAGCTATAAGGAAGTCCTGGTTTGTTCTTTGCGAAGCAGAGTCCCCATTATAAGGTGGAGTTCGCAGCTAACAGGATGTTGAAAAAGTCCTTCCACGGACTTTTTCAACCAAGGAAGCGGAAAACGCGGTTTCCCGCTTCCTTCATTTTCAATGGCTTACAGCCATCGTTGGGTTGCTGATCGGTTGAAATTCCCGGTTTCTGCATCGTCAATTTTGGCAATAGCCTACAATTGATACTTTGAATTCGAATATTTCTTCTCGTTCACCCGTCCACTTAGCATTAGTCAGAACTTCCCTAAAATGTAGCTATGATTTCGTGGTGGCGACATACATGGATGTCACATCATTCATTGTCTGCATGATGTTATCGGTGGTAGACAAAACAATGACGGGTAAGCCCCCCGTTCTTGCATTCTTATAAAATTTTGAAACCACACGCCATAGATTTTTTACTTTTATAAGTTTTGATTTTATTTGGGGGGTGTTTTTAGGGTAGTTTTCCAGTATTTTCTGCGCCTTTTCAAATTCAACAACTGCCTGTTGAAGTTGAGCAATGGTGTTGTCATCTCTGAATCCTGCTTGGTAAGCGATATAGTATTTGGCGATCCGTTGCGCCAGCATTCGTTGCCTTCCGGCGGTATTCACGATAGCGACTTTTTTCTTTTTCGAAGCCTTTTCCAGTTGCAGTACGATGTTATGACTTCCTTCCAGCAGTGTTTCGCTGTAATCCAGTACCAGGGTGGCTTTCTCATTGCTATAGGGCTGGGTAACCAGTTCAGCCATTTCGTCTTTCGCCATTTCCAAGAAAACCAACATGTCTTGAACGTCAGCCAATTTAATGTGGCTTTTTAATAAACTAAAGTTTTTGTTGAAATCATCCAGACTGGAAACTAGTTGTTGGCGAG
>CAYXOS010000066.1:8173-14533 GCA_964467115.1 uncultured Sedimenticola sp. | reverse complement strand
TATGAATTTGGTCATTGAATATACTCTGATGTGATCTGCACCGAGCAGATTATGCCTTAAATTTTGATCTGCTAATGCGCTTCTTCCCAGTTATCACCAACCCCCACATCAACCACCAGGGGTACTGCCAATTCAGCAGCGGACTCCATGATGGTTTTGATCTGCCCCCGAATTGGTTCCAATTGTTGCTGGGGTAGTTCGAATACCAGTTCATCATGAACCTGCATCACCATACGCACTGATGGTTGTTCGTGGCGCAACCAGGTATCCATGCTGATCATGGCACGTTTGATAATGTCAGCTGCTGTTCCCTGCATCGGCGCATTGATGGCTGTACGCTCGGCGGCAGCACGGCGCATACCGTTACGGGCGTTTATTTCTGGCAGATATAAACGCCGCCCAAACAGGGTTTCCACAAAACCATCTTCATGAGCCTGCTCCCGAGTACGTTCCATGAACGCCTTTACGCCGGGATAGCGTTGGAAATACAAATCCACATACTCCTGGGCTTCCTGACGCCCAATACCCAATTGTTTTGCCAATCCAAATGCAGACATGCCATAAATAAGCCCGAAATTTATCGCCTTGGCAGAACGTCGTTGGTCATCACTCACTGCCTCGGGAGACGCCACACCAAAAACTTCTGCTGCGGTTGCACGATGAATATCCAATCCCTGGGAAAATGCTTTCAGTAGCCCCTCGTCACCTGACAGATGCGCCATGATGCGCAGTTCGATCTGGGAGTAATCTGCTGCCAACATCAGGTATCCTGGTTCGGCAACAAAGGCTTTTCTGATACGCCGTCCCTCTTCAGTCCGCACTGGAATGTTTTGCAGGTTGGGATCGGAAGAACTGAGGCGTCCGGTGGCGGCAACCGCCTGGTGATAACTGGTATGTACCCGTCCGGTATCCGGGTTGCGCATTTCTGGCAGCTTGTCCACATAGGTGTTTTTCAGCTTCGCCAAGCCACGATGTTGAAGAATGACCGCGGGCAGTTCCTCACCCTTTTCTGCCAATATTTGCAACACCTCTTCCGAAGTGGACGGTGCCCCTTTGGGGGTTTTCTTTACTACTTCCATACCCAGTTCTTCAAAAAAGATATGTCCGATTTGCTTCGGAGAACTCAGGTTGAAGCTATGTCCGGCAATGTCATAAGCCCGCTGTTCCAGCTCATGCAGTTTGTTGGATAATTCCTGGCTTTGCACTTGTAGCAGTCCTGCATCGATACCCACGCCGGTACGTTCCATGCGTGACAACACCGGCACCAGGGGCATTTCGATATCCGTGTACACCCGGCACAATCTCTCGATATTCTCCAACTGCGGCCACAAGGCTTGATGCAGGCGCAGGGTAATGTCTGCATCCTCCGCAGCATAGGGGCCTGCCTGATCCAGTTCTATCTGATCAAATGTCAGTTGCTTGGCGCCTTTTCCAGCGATATCAGTGAAAGATACGGTTTCCACACCCAGGTATTTTTTTGCCAGAGAATCCATGTCATGACGGGTGGCAGTGGAATCCAGAACATAGGATTCCAGCATAGTATCAAAATGGATTCCCTGCATCTGGATACCGTAGTTCGCCAGAACACTCATGTCATATTTCATGTTCTGCCCGACTTTGTGTTGATTTGGATCTTCCAACAATGGCTGGATTTTTTTCAGGACCCAATCTCTGTCCAATTGCCCTGGCGCCCCCGGATAACGATGAGCCACAGGCACATACGCCGCCTTGCCTGCTTCAACACTGAAAGACAGACCAACCAGTTCCGCCTGCATGTAATCGAGGCTGGTGGTTTCGGTATCAAATGCAAACAATTCGGACTGCTGCAAAACCTGTAGATGTTGTTCGAATTCTTCCTTATCCAACACCAGAGTATAGTCCTGTTCTACTGTCTCGGCTTTTTCCTGGACAGAATCACTGCCGCTATTTTCCAGGGTGGCGAGCAAGCGGTTGGACTCGATGCGTTGGTACAATTCAGTCAGCTTCTCCACATCCGGCGCTTGAGGTTGCAACTGTTCTGGTGATACATCCAGAGCAACATCTGTCTTGATGGTGGTCAGCTGTTTGGACAGAGGCAACTGGGGTAAAAAGGCACGCAGATTCTCACCAACCTTACCCTTGATCTGTTCTGCTTTTTCAGTCAAGTTTTCAACAGAGCCATATTCGGCAAGCCACTTGGCAGCGGTTTTTGGACCACATTTGGGCACACCGGGAATATTGTCTGAAGCATCCCCCATCAACGCCAAGTAATCGATGATCTGCTCGGGTTGAACCCCAAATTTCTCTTTCACTCCAGCTTCATCCAGATAGCGATTACTCATGGTGTCGATGAGACTGACATGCTTGTTTACCAATTGCGCCATGTCTTTATCACCTGTAGAAACCAAGGTCGTCATTCCCTGCTCCGCCGCTTGGCGGGTAAGGGTACCAATCACATCATCTGCTTCCACGTTGTCGATGACCAGCAATGGCAAACCCATTGCTCTGACAATATCGTGCAACCTTTCAATCTGCGCTTTCAGGTCTTCTGGCGTCGCAGGGCGATTTGCCTTGTACTGATCATACAAATCATCCCGAAATGTTTTACCAGGGGCATCAAACACCACCGCCATATATTTCGGCTGATAGTCGTTGATGAGTTTGCGCAACATGTTCACCACACCAACAATCGCACCCGTGGGCTCCCCGTGGGAGTTGGTCAATGGGGGCAAGGCATGATAGGCACGGAACAGGTAGGAAGAACCATCCACCAGAATCAGATCAGGTTTATCGGACATGGCAAAAATACAGGTTTAAGGGAAAACAACGTCCAGTTTATCACCCTAGCTCTGCGTTTTGCCCGCAACAAGGTGTAAAATCCTTAGTATGAACATTCATTTGATCGCTGTTGGAGAAAAAATGCCCCGTTGGGTACAGGATGGCTACCAGGAATATGCCCGTCGTCTTCCATCTGAATGCGCCCTCAAGTTGCATGAAATCAGTGCCAAACACCGAGGCAAGAATGCCGATATTGCCCGTATCACCCGTGACGAAGGACAGGCAATGCTCAAGACCATTCCCAAAAGCAGTCGCATCATTGCCCTGGAAGTAAAGGGAAAAAACTGGAGCACCGAAGACCTGTCGAGCCAATTGAGCAACTGGATGTCTGAAGGCAGGGATGTTTCCCTGCTGGTGGGAGGCCCTGAAGGTCTGGCGCCTGAATGTCGGCAACGCGCTGACCAGCTCTGGTCCTTGTCACCATTGACACTGCCACACCCGCTGGTGCGGGTAGTCGTTGCAGAGCAGCTCTATCGCGCCTGGACTATTCTGCACAACCACCCTTATCATCGCAGTTGATCCATGATTATTCTGGCATCACAATCCCAGAGAAGACAGGAGCTACTCAACCAAATCAAGGTTCCCCACCAAGTATTGGAGGTGGAAGTGGATGAAACACCCTTCAGGAATGAATCACCCCGTGATTATGTACGCCGTGTCAGCCTGGAAAAAGCACAAGCAGGACGGCAGTTGATGCCAGATAAGGCAATCCTCGCCGCCGATACCTGTGTGGTGAAGGGCAACAATATCCTGGGAAAACCCCAGGACATGAATCACGCCCTGGCAATGCTGCAACAACTGTCCGCCACGACCCATGAAGTACTCACTGGGGTTGCCCTGCTTTTTGAAAATCAGGAATACTACAGACTGAGTAGCAGCCAGGTGCAATTCCACGAGATTACACCGGATGAGGCCAGGCGATACTGGGAAACAGGTGAACCTCAGGGAAAAGCAGGTGGCTACGCCATTCAGGGGATGGGCGCGTTGTTCATCGAACACATTGCAGGCAGCTACTCAGGTATCATGGGATTACCCCTGTTTGAAACAGGGCAATTACTGGAAAAACTCTACGGAAAAACAGGACAATATTCATGAACGCACCCCCAGGCTTCCAGTGTAATATAGCGCCCATGAGTGAAGAGATCCTGATCAATGTAACCCCGCCAGAAACTCGCGTTGCCCTTATCGAAAATGGCATTGTGCAAGAGGTGTTGATTGAACGCAGCTCCAACCGCGGACTTGTGGGAAACATTTACAAAGGCAAGGTCTGCCGGGTGCTGCCCGGCATGCAGGCGGCCTTTGTCGATGCAGGATTGGCACGCGCCGCATTTTTACATGCTGCGGACATCAGCCATGGCAACAACGGCAAGTCTACCGACATTACCCAACTGGTTCGTGAAGGCAGCTATATTGTTGTTCAAGTGGTCAAAGACCCCCTGGGGTCTAAGGGCGCTCGACTCACCACCAACATCTCCATCCCTTCCCGTTATCTGGTGTTCATGCCCAACAGCAATACCCTGGGTATCTCACAAAAGATCGAAGATGATGAAGAACGTCAACGCTTGAAGGGCATCATGCAACAAGTGTCGGAAGAATGTGGTCTCAAAGGTGGTTTCATCGCTCGCACGGCTGCCGAAGGGATAGAACCTGACGAACTGCGAACGGACATGCTGTTTCTACAACGCCTGTGGCAATCCATCCAGGAAAAAGCCAGCACTGAAAATGCCATCAAGATCATCCATGAAGACCTGGCCTTGGCACTACGCGCCTTGCGTGACCTTGCCGGGCCTGATGTAGAAAAAATCAGTATCGACTCACGTTCCACCTGGGAAAAAGCCATCAGTTTCGCCGAGAAATTCAATAAGGATATTGCTGATCTGGTCAAATATTATCCAGGAGAACGCCCCCTGTTCGACATGTACAACGTCGAAGACGAGATCCAGAAAGCCCTGGCGCGGCGCGTGGATTTGAAATCTGGCGGTCATCTCATTGTCGATCAGACCGAAGCCATGACCACCATCGATGTCAATACCGGCGGTTTTGTCGGTCATCACAACCTCGAAGAAACCATCTTCAAAACCAATCTGGAAGCGGCACAGGCCATTTGCCGACAACTGCGGTTGCGCAATCTCGGTGGCATCATCATCATCGACTTCATCGACATGGCAGAGCAGGAGCACAAGCGCCAGGTGATGCGTGCCCTGGAGCGTTGCCTGTCCAGGGATCATGCCCGCACCACCATCTGCGAAGTTTCATCTTTGGGGTTGGTGGAAATGACCCGCAAGCGCACGCGGGAATCACTGGAGCATGTGCTTTGTGACAATTGCCCCACCTGCAATGGTCGCGGCTATATCAAAACGGCTGAAACCACTTGCTACGAAATTTTCCGTGAAATCCTGCGTGAAGCCCGTCAGTTCGAAAGCCAGTCACTGCTGGTATTGGCTTCTTCAGAAGTCGTGGATCGACTACTGGATGAAGAATCCCAGGAACTGGCTGAACTGGAACAATTCATCGGCAAACCCATTCGACTACAGGCTGAAAGCCTCTACACCCAGGAACAATACGACGTGGTGCTGGTTTGACCCGAATATGGTCTTTGTTCAAGCGTCTGATGCTGCTGCTGACGCAACTGTTGTACCTGGTGATCATTCTCGGTGCCGCAGCAAAAATAGTCGCATTCAGCGTTGCCATCTATGCTGAAAACAACAAACAAACCATCGAGCAATGGGCAAGCGCTATCGTTGGTACCCCGGTTCATTTCAGCAAGATTGAAACCTATTGGGCCGGCATCACACCTCGACTATGGGTCAGGAATTTAGCCTTGGGTGACGAGGAAAAGTTGATTCTCGGGGACACGCTTATCGGCATCAACCTCACCACAATCCCCTATTGGAAACAAAATCTGCCGATAAATATTCGCCTGACAAACACCCACATCACCATCCTTCGCGAAAAAAACGGAAAAACCCGAATTCTTGGTCTGGCAAAACCCAAAGGCGCACATCTGCCCAGCTATATATTTCTGGAAAATACGACGATTGAATTGCAGGATGAAAAACGCAGTATCAATCTGGAACAAAAGCGCCTGAATATCAAACTGCTTACCCGAGGCAGTCGGGGCAGCCTGGAGATATTTTCTGCCAACCGGGAATTGCAATTGCGAGGGGAAATAAGAGGCTCTATAAGTAAGGGAGACTGGCGAGGAACCATCTGGGCAAAGGGACAAAATTTGCAATCAGAGCAACTGTTGCAAGCTGCACTCCCTGATGAATATTTATTGACCGATGTGCAAATGGGCATGGAAGTATGGAGTTACTGGCAACAGGGGCAACATATCTCCTCTCGTATCCTGGTCGATTTGGATCAGGCAAATCTACACACGGCAGATAACCAAACTCTGTATATCAGCGATTTGAAAGGCGATCTTCTGTATGAAAAACATGGGGGCGACTGGAAACTGCAACTGAAAGATTTTGAGGCATTTGTCAATGGCGGACACTGGAACGCCTTGAATGCTGCTTTATGGACAAAGAATGAAACATT
>CAYXOS010000066.1:0-8073 GCA_964467115.1 uncultured Sedimenticola sp. | reverse complement strand
ACTCTCTGCCCAAAAGAATCAGGTCAACCTGCATCTGGATACCAGGGATGCGCAAGTAATATTCAACACCTTGTTTCGAGATCCATTGCCCATCAAACACCTGAAGGGAGACATCCAATGGCAACAGCGCTCTGAACAAAACTGGACACTGGCAAGCTCCAAGCTACTACTGGATAGCCCGCATTTACAAACCATGACGCGAATCAGCATCGAAAAAACAGGCGACAGGGATGCCATCATGGATGTTCAAACTGACTTCCGCAATGGCAAAGGTGAGCATGCAAGCCTCTACTATCCGGTAGGTATCATGTCCCCAAAACTGGTTGCCTGGCTGGATTCCGCCATTGTTGCAGGGAAGGTATCCGAGGGCAGTTTTTTATTCTATGGGCCGCTTGCTCGTGGACATTTCCCATTCAACAAAACCCATGATGGCCACTTCGAAATAACCTTCAACGCTGATGATCTGGAATTCGCCTATCAAAAAGACTGGCCTTCCCTGAGCAAAACTTCCGCCAACATCCGATTCCACAACAATGACCTGCATATTCATGCGCAGCACGGACAAATATTCGACTCCCAAATTCACAAAACCACTGCCCACATCGCATCATTGAAGCCTCTGGCGCCCCTGCAAATCAAAGGCATTGTTTCCGGCTCGGTAACAGATTTTTTTCGTTTGTTGCAAGAAACACCATTGAAAAAGACTTTCGCTGCCCACATCAAGGATCTGGAGATCAAGGGCAATGCCACTTCCCAGATCAAAATAGAACTTCCTCTTCCAGCAAAGAAGAGCACGCCCCCTTCCTTTGATATCGGCATCAACTTCAAACCAGGGACAACCTTGACCGTGCTGTCTCAAAAGCTGCAACTGCACAAACTCAAAGGCCAATTGAAAGTCAACAACCAGGGTTTGTTTGCAGAAAACATAAAAGCGCAGGTATGGCAAAGCAGTATTACCCTTAATGTAAAGCCACTCAAGGGCTTTACATCGATCTCGGCTCAGGGAAACATCGATGCACGCGGACTGCTTCAACAATATCCGCAGTTGGCAGCTCTTGGACTGAAGGGCAGCAGTGATTTCGACCTGTCACTGCAAATACCTGCCAACCGCAATGGCAACACTTCCGAAACCCAGCTGCATATAGCATCCGGATTGCGAGGTATGGCTGTCAACCTACCATCCCCCGTCGGAAAACCTGCTGAAAAGGAAATGCCGCTTAAATTCGACATGCTACTGGCTGAAGATAACCACACTACTACCATAAAATATGGCGATATTCTCGGCATTACCTTCAAGGAAAACGGGCAAAGTAGCGAACTTCTGGCAAAAATTTCCGAACTTTACACTCGTGACTGGATCCGACATTTTACCAATCAGCCCCCTCGGGATATAAAAACCCTATCACCAACACATATCCGGCTGGAAGCTGAAAAATTGATCAGCCCGCCCCTGTTTGCCTCAGGTTTGGTGCTGGACATGCAACAGGCTTCTGATCGCTGGCAGGGAAGCATCTCTTCAGACAACATCGCGGGAACGGTCTCTTTCTCCAAGGAATTGTACAAAAACCCGTTCATTCTTGACCTGGACAGACTCTATTTGAAAACCGGTAACTCCCGCACCGAACTGTCCACCTCTACCAATACCGAAAACTTGTCTCCAAAAGCGTTCCCGGCGCTGCACCTGAGCAGCGATGATTTGCGCCTGAATCTGGCTGAATTGGGTCAACTGGAACTTCAAACCGCGAAGCAAGGGCATGCACAAACCATCGACACCTTGGAAATTCATGGCAAACTCATCGATCTATCCGCCCATGGCAGCTGGGAGTACAGCACAGGCACCGGAACAACCTGGCTCAAAGGTATACTGACGACAGACGACACAGGAAAGCTGCTGCAAAAAGCCTGGGGCACCGACTTTCTCTCGGGAAGCAAAACTTACCTCAGTTTTGACTTCAACTGGCCTGGTGCCGCGTTTCAGCCCAACATAGAAAAGCTTCAGGGAGAAGCGCAACTGGACATGTCCCCAGGGCGTTTCCTGAATTTCAAACCCGGACTGGCACGAGTGCTCGGGTTGATCAACTTCGATACCCTTACCCGGCGTCTGAAACTGGATTTCAAAGACGTATATCAACAAGGCATGGCATTCGACACCATCATGGGTAATTTCCAATTCGATGCGGGATTGATGTACACAAACAATTTCGAAATCAGTGCCCCCTCGGTTTCTATTCTTATTTCCGGCAGCATTGACCTGGTGAACGAAACCTACGACCAGATTCTCTCTGTATCACCTCGCTTGGATGCCACACTTCCCGTCGCAGGAGCCATTGCTGGCGGTCCCGCCGCTGGTTTGGTGGTGTTATTGGCGCAACAGGCATTCTCTGAAAAACTGCAAAAAATCCAGCGTATCACCTACGACATCAGCGGTAGTTGGGAAAACCCAACCCTGACCAGACTCACTCCAGATACCGAGGAAGAAAGCGATGCGTCCATTCTGGATCAGTAATAGCACCATGCGATTGCCTGCCCCTCATGGTATTCTTTCCATGTACAAAACTCACAAATCAATGCTATGACCGAAAAAGTATTTAAAGCCGCATGTATACAGCTTGCTTCCGGCTCCAATGTAAACGCCAATTTGCTGGAGGCAGAACGGCTCATCGAGCACGCTGTCCAGGATGGCGCACGCCTGATCGTGCTGCCGGAAAACTTTGCCTATATGGGCGCACGTTGTTGCGACATGCTCACCATCAGCGAGCAGGACAATGATGGCCCCATTCAACACTTTTTGTCCCAAACCGCACAAAAACTTGGCATTTGGCTGGTTGGCGGCACGGTTCCTATAAACGCATCCAACAATAAATTGCGCGCTGCCTGCCTGCTATATGATGACAAGGGTCAGCGCGTTGCCCGCTACGACAAGATGCATTTATTTGATGTCAATCTCGTGGAAACTGACGAACAGTATGTTGAGTCGGAAACCATCGAGCCAGGGGAATCCCCCTGTGTAGTAGACACGCCTTTTGGAAAATTGGGTTTGTCTATTTGTTATGACCTGCGCTTTCCTGAAATATATCGAACCATGCTGGATCAAGGTGTGGAAATATTGGCAATTCCTGCGGCTTTTACTGCCATGACGGGAGAAGCCCATTGGGATATTCTGTTACGCGCCCGCGCCATCGAAAACCTCAGCTATGTACTTGCTGCCGCTCAGGGAGGTTTCCACATCAGCGGACGCAAGACCTGGGGACACAGCATGATCATTGACCCCTGGGGCAGTAAACTCGCAGAACAGACCAGCGGAAATGGTCCGGTAATCGCGGAAATCAACCGCAATTTTCTCGAAGCCACCCGACGCAATTTCCCCAGTTTGCAGCATCGTCGCATTCACTGTAATTAATCGGTAATACCTATTCTTATGAGCAATACCCTAAGCCTTGCCCGGGAGACCCTGCTGTCGCCAGCGGGAATCACCGACCAGCATCTGCAACAAATCATGGACAAACTGATCAGCAGCCAGGTCGATGCCGCCGATCTGTATTTTCAATACGCCAGGCTGGAATCCTGGGTTCTCGACGACGGCATCGTCAAGGAAGGAAATTTCAATCTGGAACAGGGGGCTGGTTTACGCGCCATTAGTGGCGAAAAAACCGGCTTTGCTTATACCGAAGACCTGAACCTGAAAAATCTGCTGGAAGCAGCTGACAGCGCCCGCGCCATCAGTCGTGCCGGGCAATCAGGCAGGGTTGCGGTTAATCATCACCCTGATTATCCGATTCTTTACCCACCCCTCAATCCCCTGGAAAGTTTATCCGATGCGGATAAAATCGATTTGTTGAAAAAAATGGATGCCGAAGCACGCAAAGCTGACCCCAGGGTTCAACAGGTTACTGTCAGTCTGGTTGCTGCCCATGACACCATTCTGGTGATGGACAATGAAGGCAATCTTGCCTCGGATATCCGTCCTCTTATTCGTTGCAATGTTACCGTCATCGTCGAACAACAAGGGCGACGGGAACAGGCAAGTGCTGGCGGCGGTGCCCGTAGCGCACTGGAATTTTTGATTGAGGAAGATCGCGCCCTGGCGTTTTCCAGAGAAGCCGTACGCCAGGCATTGGTCAACCTGGAAGCCGTGGACACCCCGGCAGGTGCCATGACCGTAGTCCTCGGCTCAGGTTGGCCAGGCATTCTTCTGCATGAGGCGATCGGGCATGGACTGGAAGGTGATTTCAACCGTAAAGGTCTGTCCGCCTTTTCCAACCGTATTGGCGAACAGGTGGCCTCCAGCCAATGTACCGTGGTTGATGATGGCACACTCCCGGACAGGCGCGGCTCTTTGAGCATCGATGATGAAGGAACGCCAACAGAAAACACTGTGCTGATCGAAAACGGCATTCTCAAGGGCTATATGCAGGATAAGTTCAACGCCCGCCTCATGGGGATGCAGTCCACGGGCAACGGCAGGCGCGAGTCCTATGCCCATCTCCCTTTGCCACGCATGACCAACACCTACATGTTGCCTGGAAAAGATGACCCGGAGGAAATTCTCGCCTCAGTAAAGAATGGCTTGTACGCGGTGAATTTTGCCGGAGGACAAGTGGACATTACTTCCGGAAAATTCGTGTTTTCCCTGAGTGAAGCCTATTTGATCGAAAACGGGAAAATCAAGGCACCCGTGAAAGGCGCCACACTCATCGGCAGCGGCCCTGAGGTGCTGACCAAGGTCAGTATGGTTGGTGATGATTTAAAACACGACCCCGGCGTAGGCGTATGTGGCAAAGACGGACAGAGCGTTCCCGTGGGTGTTGGCCAACCTACTTTGAAAGTTGATCAAATCACCGTGGGAGGAACGTCCCTATGAGTACCGCATCCTTGGAGCAACTACAAAACATGGTTGGCGATTTGCTTGCCGAAGCCAGGAAGCAAGGTGCCAGCGCAGCTGATGCCGCCGTGTCCAACAGTTCCGGATTATCTCTGACGGTCAGATTGGGTGAAATTGAAACCATTGAACACACCCGTGATCAGGGACTGGGTATCACCGTGTTTTTCGGGCAACGCAAAGGCTCTGCAAGTACCACGGATCTCAACCCTGCCGCCATCAGGGAAGCTGTCAGCAAAGCCTGCACCATCGCAAAATATACCTCAGAAGATGAATATGCAGGGTTGGCAGATGCCAGCCTCATGGCAACGACTATTCCCGACCTGGATCTCCATCATCCCTGGGAAATAAGCACCGAAGAAGCCAGCAGCCTGGCATTGGAAGCAGAACAAGCCGCACGGGATTTCGATCCTCGCATCGTCAATTCTGAAGGCGCCACCTTGAGCACCCAGAATGGCAGTTTTATCTATGGTAACTCCCATGGCTTTGTGGGCGGCTACTCCAGCAGTCGTCATACCCTCAGTTGTGTCGTACTCTCCCAGGAGGGTGACAGCATGCAGCGGGATTATTGGTACGACACCCGCCGTGTTTCACAACAACTGCTGTCGGCAACAGAGATAGGAAAAACTGCGGCCGAACGTGCCATCGCCAAACTCAATGGCAAAAAAATTCGTACCCAACAAGCCCCGGTTATTTTTCGTGCTGACGTTGCTTCCGGCTTGCTTCACGGACTTATTGGTGCCATTCGCGGCCATGCACAATATCGTCAATCCAGCTTTTTACTGGACAGCCTGGGGCAACAACTGTTCCCGGAATGGGTGCATATCCACGAGCAACCGCATCTGATACAAGGGCTGGGAAGCGCACCTTTCGACAATGAAGGCGTTGCCACTCAGGAGAAAGACCTTGTTGCCGATGGTGTCTTGCAAACCTATGTTCTGGATAGCTATTCCGCTCGCAAACTGGGGATGAAAACCACGGGAAATGCCGGCGGGGTAAGAAACCTCTCCATCGACAGCGGCTCCCTGTCTCTGGAACAAATGCTCAAGGAAATGAACACCGGTTTATTGGTAACCGAGCTCATGGGACAGGGCTTGAATACAGTAACCGGGGATTATTCCCGGGGAGCAGCCGGATTCTGGGTGGAAAACGGTGAAATACAATATCCGGTCGAAGAAATCACCATCGCCGGCAACATGAAAGACATGTTCAAAAAATTGCAAGCCATCGGTAACGACAACGACCAGCCTGGCAGCACGCGCACCGGTTCCTGGTGGATCGAGAACATGACCATCGCAGGCAGTTGATCTGGGCATTCCCAAGCTGCGTCTGACGCTCTGGCTCAGCATTGCCCTGCTTGTGCTGATCGGGGTCGTCTTCCACACCCTACAAAACATGGGAGCCAGTCCGGGCGGCGGAATTGCTGTGGTAAAAACTCTGTGGCTGGGCAGTGTATTGCTGTGCTGGTATCTGATTCCCTGGCTACTGCTGCTCGATCAACGCCTGACACCCATCCACACAGCCATAGCGCTCTTTTTCGGTAACATGCTGTTACGCGCCATGGTTGAACTGGGGATGATGTTCATCTGGCATAACTGGCATCCCTGGTACGGCATCAGCCACGACCTTTTCAGTCTGGTACTCAGTCTGGTACTTGCCGCCTGGACGCGCCAGGGGAGTTTGTTGATAAGCCGCTATTTACTGGTTATGAGCCTGCTGTTTGCCGTCGAAACAGGCTTTGCCTGGTATATGCTGAATAACGTCAGCGTCGCTCAGGGCGTAGCCTACTATGTGCCAGGCAGCAGCCAACACCAAACCATCCTCCTCCTCACAGGCCTTGTTGTGGGAATACTATGGCTCTATCTACTGGGTTTTTTCCGGCGCTGGCTAAGACAGTTTCCTCAATAAAGATCACCTTGACCCCATCTACTGGCTGTCAATTCTACGCTGTACGCACTCCCTGCCAACCCGAAAGTTTTAAGATTTCCAACCATCCAATTCAATAAGAATATTGGCAGAACACAAACTGTTATCCAATCTCTCTCTGTATTTTTCCGGATGAATTCTGTTTGCCCTGTTGTTCAAAGATGTACCAGTAGTCACAAACATATAAACCCAGAAATAATGAGCTTATTTTGCTCCCGATATCGTTTACTTCAAATAAGCAGAAGATATTATTCAATGGAGAAAAACGATGTACCAAAAACAATCAAATTCCAATATTGCTATCCAAAACCAGGTTCAGCCCAGTGCCCGCCATACACCCAAGTTTTATGGTGCTAAAACGTTGGCTTTGTGGCTCGGGGGCTTGGCATTGTTGACTACAGGCTCCGTCATCAGCGGTGATTGCCCGAACACTATTACCGGGTCTTATCGCACCACCAGACCCGCCGTCTATAGTGATTGTGGTACTACGGTTACCGCATCAGATGCTCATAATCTGATGATTTACGATGCTGGCGTCATTATATCGCCTGAACGCCCGTATAATATATCTCCTCCTCCTGGAGCCGATGCCAATCCACTCAGTGGTTCTGTAGAGTATGGGTTGTACGAATTTACGTCTGACGGACAATGTCCAACCGTTACCGAGTCTCCCTTGAATGGCAAATGGTCAATGAGTGCAACAGCATTCAGGTACTATTGTGGTGTATGGCGAAATACTGCCGGGCGGGAACAAAGGATTAGCGCCCAATGGGGCGGTAGTTTATTTGGCTGGACAAATATCAAGATGACGGATACGGCAATCATTACGACCTATCCAATAACCACTACAGCCACCCCCTCCTACGCCGGATCAATCAATTGCATACCCAACCCGGTAAACGAAGGCAGTAGTTCAACCTGCACTGCCACGGTCAATAGCGGATATGCTTTTGACGGATATACAGGTGATTGCTCGGGCACCAATACCACCTGCGTCCTCGACAATGTGACCGCAGCCAAAACCGTCACTGCAAACTTTCATTGTGTCGATGCTCCTGTCGCTGCAGGAATTATCAATTGGACGGAGACTTACGAATGCGACTGGGTATCAGCACCTGCTGATGTCGAAATAGAATCTCCTGGGGATGTCGAGTTTCGAGCAAATCAGGAAATTTCCATTGGTCCTGGATTTCGTGTCGGTACTGATGCAAAGTTCAAAGGCATCATCGTCCCTTAACAGCAACTGTTGAAAAAGTCCTTCCATGGAC
>CAYXOS010000065.1:11115-14595 GCA_964467115.1 uncultured Sedimenticola sp. | reverse complement strand
TCGCGTGTGGAGTGATGCCGATGGTGATGGCATTCAGGATGCGGGTGAGCCAGGCTTGAGCGGTGTTACTGTGAAGGTATATGTCGATGATGGTGATGGTATTTTCGAGCCAGGTGGTGATGATGTTGCCTTAACGATTGGGGGAACTGAGGTATCAGCTGTATCAGCGGCGGATGGCAGTTATCTCTTCACTGAAATACCTGCTACGGGCACCGAAGACTACTGGGTATCTGTTAATCCCTCAGGCCAGGCAGCGCTGACCGGTTATTCAGCGACCACCCCCGAGGCCTTCTATTTTTCAAATGTCTCTGGTGGTGATGTCCTGACCACGGCTGATTTTGGTTACCAGAATGCAACAACGACCTACAGCATTACAGATCGCGTCTGGTTTGATGTCAATGCTGATGGGGCGGATGCAAGCGAAAGTGGTCTGGCGGGTGTCAGCATTGATTTGTTGGATGCCAGCTTGAATGTGATTGCCACCGTAATGACAGATGCCAATGGCTACTTTACCTTCAGTGGTGTGGCCGCGGGCAATTATACGGTTAAAGTGACGGATACGGGCGGGGTGCTGAACAACTATTATGGTACCACCACCGAGGCGACGGCGGGGCAATATGGAATCACGGCTTTGAGTGCTGATCTGGACAATACAGCCACCCCTAGCTTTGGTTACAACGTCACGCGCAGTATTGGTGACACGGTATTCAACGATGTCAACGGTAATGGTGTTCAGGACGGCAGTGAAACGGGTATCAGTGGCGTTACCGTTGAACTCCAGGATGGTGTTTGTACACCAGGGGTTGATTGCCCCACAGTGGTTACAGATAGCAGCGGAAATTACTTGTTTTCTGGCTTGAGCGATGGCAGCTATACCGTATCTGTTGACGGTACCCAGGCGGCGCTCAGCGGGTACAACCTGACAACAGCCGATGATGGTGCAGCGGGTAGCCCCCATACGCGTAACGTGACCCTGGCAGGTGGCGTCAGCCAGTTGGGTATCGACTATGGTTACCAGGCAGCCGTACCGACCCTGGTTTCTGGTACCTTGTGGAATGATGACAATCAGGATGGCGTAATCGATGGCAGTGAAACGGGCTTGGAAAACGTCACCCTGGATATTATTAGTGGTGGCGTGGTCGTTGCTACAGTAACCACTGACGCCAGCGGCAACTATAGTTTCGTTGGTTTGCCCGGTGCGCTCTACACCGTACAGGTAACAGATACCAATAGTGTGTTGAATGGCTATGTTGCCACCTACGAAGTTACTGAAGGTACGACAGCGCCCTTTGATGGACAGGAGGCGGTTGATACTACAGGCGGCGATGTAACCGGGTTGAATTTTGGATATTACTTCCCTAAACCGACATTGGTTACCGTGGTGAGCTTCAATGCATCGGCATCCGATACTGGCGCAGTCTATGTTGAATGGCAGACGGCTTCAGAAATCGGCACGGTTGGTTTCCGTGTAGAACGTCTCGATGTCGCGTCCAACCGCTATCAACGGGTCAATCAGGAACCGTTGCCTGCTCTGGCGCTGATGGGAAAAACATCTGGAGGCACCTATACCCTTCGGGATGAAAAAGCCGTTGCGGGAGAAACCTATCAGTATCGTTTGATTGAAGAAGAGGTCTGGGGCGGACGCCGGATTTATGGTCCCTACTTCATTCAGGTGCAATCCCAGCCTAGTGCAGCTGTTACCAATGCGGGAACGGGGTCCTTCAATATGGTTGCCAAGCCGGGCATTGTCCCTGCGCAACCGGCGACAACAGCAAAGGATCTATTGTTTGTGCCAGGTCAGTCATACAGCGGTGACGAATTGCAAACCAGCTTCGCCGTTGAGCAAGATGGTCTGGTGTTTGTGAATATGGTCCAACTGCAGCAAATGACAGGCTTGTCTATGGAGCAACTGTTTGCTGGCGGTTCCGCTCAGCTCACCAACAATGGGCAAGTCATATCCTGGTGGCCGATTGCTGGTGGTGGAGGCTATTACGCCTATGTGGAAGGAATCGACAGCCTGTATACCCAGGAGAATGTCTACCAACTCAAAGGTGCTGCCAGCGTTTCCATGCTGCAACAGTCGGTTGCTCCCTTGGGTGAAGCTGCCGATCGGTTTGTGCATGTTGAGCACAAGGAATTGGATAATTTCCCTGCAACAGTGGTGACTACAGATCCAGAGAGCGATTACTGGTATTGGGACTTCCTGATAGCGGGTAATGCAACCTACGATCGGAAAAGCTATGACCTGGAATTGACCGATGTACTGGCAGGGCGCGATGTTCAGGTGTCCCTCAAGGGCTTCAATGCTCAAGTGCATACGGTCGAGGTGAGTGTCAATGGTCAGATTGTGGGAAGCGATAGCTGGTTTGGCATCTCCGATCATATCGTGAACCTGACGTTGCCCCCTGGATTGTTGATTGAGGGGACAAACAGCATCGAGTTGTATGCAACGGGTACCTCGGGTCAAGGCTTCTATTTGAATAGCATCAGCGTTGGCTATGATCGGGGGTTGATTGCACGTAATGACATGCTGTCGTTCCAGTCAGATGTTGCACAGACCATGCGGGTCAATAATTTCAGTAGCGATGTGTTGAATCTGCTGGACATCACCAATCCAAATAGCCCACTGTGGTTAACGGATTTTGAAGTCAGTGGTAGTCCAGGGGCTTATAGCCTCAGCTTCGAAGCCATGGCGGGTCATCAGTACTTTGCCGTTACTGCGGTAGCGGTTCCCAATGTCAGTTTCCAAATTGAGGAAGTTGCTCCCTGGAACTTCACAGATCTGGATTATCTGGTTATCAGTCCCTGGTCGATGCGTACCGAAGCAGCGGCGCTGGCAGGGTATCGTGATCAGACAGGCTTGAAGTCGGCTGTGGTGTACTTGAAGGATATTTATCGTATCTATAGTTATGGTATAGAGACGCCGCATGCCATCAATGCCTTCTTGCAAGACGCAATGCAGAACTGGCAACTTCGTTATGTCACCCTGGCCGGTACAGCAAGCTATGATTACCGTGGACTGTTGGGCGCCAGTGAAAACATGATTCCAACCCTGATGGCACCGACGCCTTACGGATTGGCTGCCTGTGATACTTGTTTGGCAGACTTCGATGCAGATGGTCTGGCGGAACTGGTTGTTGCCCGAGTGCCTGCTACAGACGGTACGGCATTGTTGGCGTATCTCGATAAATTGTCAGCATACGAGACGGCTGTTCCCCTGGACAAGAATCTGATGTTGGCAGATAACAATGATCCATTGGCAGGAAACTTCCCCGTCGATAGTGATATGTTGTCCCAGGCATTCGAGCCTGCCGTGACTGCAGAGAAAGTGTATCTGGATAATTATGCGACATCAGCAGATGCCAAGGCAGACTTCCTGGCGAAGTTCAATGCCAATGTTGACTGGCTGAACTATGTTGGTCATGGTGCAGAGACACAGTTGTCGACATCGGCGGTGTTGAGTACAGCTGATGTTGCTGG